>NZ_JBVVOT010000031.1:0-91489 GCF_055807455.1 Bradyrhizobium sp. Kon58 | reverse complement strand
CGCGCAGACATCTTCCTGTCTGCAATCTTGCTCGCAGCCGCAATCTCATGGTGGGCTAAATGAGTCCGGACCCTAGTGCACGACGTGTTGGTGCTGGGCCTGACTATGGACGAGATCGGCCAGCGTCGCGCCGTTCGTACGCAACGCTGGACCGACTATTTTTCCCGACGTTTTCGTGAATGCCTGGACCGGTTGGCACTGATCTACGGCTTTGCGACGGAAACGGGGACACTGCGTGCAGGGCAGCGCAGATGACAAGGGCGCGCCGGTCTGCTGCTTAGGGATGCGGTAGGATCTGGTAGGTCGTGGCATACGGCTCGACCCGGAGCGACGCGTTGGCCAGAAGCCCGATTCTGGCGGTCGGCGCTTGCTGCAATTCGCCGTTCGGACCGCGATGCACGTTGTATTGCCAGACGGTGAGATCGCCCTTCTGTGCCAGAGCATGTGCAACGGCGCTGGCATCATTGCCGCCGAGCGCCTGAAGCTCCTCGGTCGACAATCCGACGACGATTTCGTCCTTGATGGTGACGATCTTGAACAGGTTCATCCTGGTCTCCTGCGCCCATGCGCCTTGTATCGAGAAGGTGAGAAGCGCGACTGCGGCGCCCTTGATGAGATCGCAGCGAGAAAGCATGCCGTCGTCCTTTGGTTCTGGGGCGCCGAATCGATCAATGCATCGGCCATGGCGCCCGTGATCTGTGACTGTTTCGACACCGCTTTGTCGTTTGCTCCTCAAAAACGGTTCACCGCCGGAAACAAATGCAGCCCGATGAATTCTGATGCGAAGAGGCGAGTCCAAGTCCAAGAGCTCGATGGGGCGAGTTTAGATGAATCCAAACGCCATGGTCTGTCTCTTGGTTCAGAAGGCCGCGCTGTGGCTGCCGATCCATGGCCCGAGATCGACGTCTATTTCGTGAACGATACAACCGCCGACGCCGGACTCAACAATTACGTGCATGCGCTGAAGAAGCACTGGTTCGGGTCCACCAATGTCCATTCACATCTGAAACAAGACGAAACAAGGCGTCGATTGACGGCGATCGAGGCTGCATGCCTGATCGATGACGCTTCTTGACGCAGGTGGGTGACGGCCGGCCATATTCCTGTTATCCGGAATTGCCGTGGCGCGATGCAGACGAAGCATCGCTGGGTCAACTGTTGGGCTTGCCGGAGGGGTTGTTTCTTGACATAGTTGCAACCTTTTCAAGTGTGCCCGCTTGCACATGTAGCTCGGCGTGCGAACACCGGGCTTCCCCCGGACGAAAGCGCGCCGTCGCCATGGCGTCCGGTTGTGGCGTTCGGTTCTTAGGTGGGACCTCGATGTTGGATCACGAAGTCCGATGCTTGTCATAGGTACGAGATGAAGAACCTCAATTTCGCAGCTGAGCTGCACCTCAAGCTCGGCGCGCCTGCAAGCGGTACTGTCGAAAGCCTGCGCCTGCTCCGCGCCTTTCTGAAGCTCGCGCCCCGGCAGCGTTTCGAGGTCATCAAGCTCGTCGAAGACCTCGCCACCGAAGAATCCCTTCCCGAACACCCCCTGTCCTGAGCCGGCCTGCGCGCTGGCCTTACCCCTTGCCTTTCGTTTTCCTGCCAGAGCCGGCCGCCGGGCGACGTCTTCCCCGGCCTGGACGCTGGCAGGCGATCCGGCAAGTGTGGTATTCAGTTCTGAAAACGGGAGGAGTGCGACCATGATCGAACCGAAGCTCGAAGTTCCGGCCGAACTGCGCGACCTGGCCGAGAAGACGATTGACCAGGCGGAAAAAGCATTCGGCATGTTTTTCGAAGCCGCCACCAAATCGATGACGACCGTTCCGGGCGCGGGGGCGGACGTGTCGAAGCAGGCGCTCGCTTTCACCGAGCAGAACATGAAGTCGGCGTTCGAGCATGCCCGCAAGCTCGTCCATGCGACCGACCTTCAGGAGGCGATGCGAATCCAATCGGATTTCCTGCGCAGCCAGTTCACCAGTGCCGGAGACCACATGCGCCAGATGACCGGCAGTCTCATGCAGCCAGGGAAGGGCAAGTCCTGATTCTCGGTGCGTTCCCGACGCGTCCAGAGATTGGACTTGCGCGGGCGTGAATATCCGCACGTCGATGTAGGTACCGGTCCATGATGGGCCGTCGAACGGACCTCATTCGCCGCCCATCATCCCTTCTGCTGATCCCTGTCGGTTCTCAGGCAGGGATAAGCATTTGTCGCGGGTGTCTTGACCGATCGGAGGCTCTGCTAGCGCAGCGATGCGATGTAGGCCGCGATATCGCCGGCTTCGATCCGGCTCAAGGGGAAATTCGGCATCTTCGGGTGCGGGTCTAGCAGGAAAAAGGCGAGCCTTTCCGAACTGAAGTCAGGCCTGCGCGCAACGGACGCGAAGGAGGGGACGTCGGCGCTCGCCTGGGTCTGGCCGTTCGCCACGACATGGCAGCTGGCGCACCAGCGCCTCGCAAGGTCGGCGCCGTGATCTGCATCGGCGGCGAGAGCGGACGACGTGCACACGCTCGAGGCCACTGCAACCAGCAGACAGATTCGTCTCAACTGCCGGTGCATAGGGCAACCCTGTGTGTTGTTGGCTCGCGACGTCGTCCTCATCCGCAACACGAACCCGGAAACTGCGAGAGGTCGATGCGGGCGATGATCGACCGCAGCAGCCTGCGGGCCGAACGATAGAGATGCCGGGCGAATCTCGGCGTTCTTGCCGCAGGCAGGGCAAAGCTTGTCGTAGCGAGTCTTTTCGTATCAAGGCTTCCGATGGAGTACGACACGAGCCTCTCCGAGGTGGCGAGGCCCTTTCTAGCGTGGTCAGCTCGCGGCAGCCTTGATCTGCCGCAAAGGGGCCGGACTAATAGTCGCCGGGGTTCATGATCATCGGGCTTCGTGTATCGGCCGGGGCGAGCGCGCTACTGGCACTGTCGCGCAGGAAGCGGTCGAGTGTCGCCTGGATCTTCTCCTTGACCGCATCGGGACCGCGATCGCTCATCTCGGTATGCTGCGCACCAGTGTGGATAATGTCGATGCCGCGCGCCTTGGCCTCTTCCGGCGTCGGCAGCACGCCGGGATCGGTTACGAAATGCGGATCCTTCGAGCGGAACGACAGGATCTTCATGTTGTCGCTAAGCACGAAAGGTACCCGCAGATTGTCCAGCGTGATCACTTTCGACACCAGCTCCGGGTGCTGATGGGCGACATACATCGAAACGTCGCCACCGTTGGAATGCCCGACGAGCGTGATGTGGTCGTAGTCGGCGTTCTCCTGCCGCCGCTTCAACTCGCCCAAGGTGAAGAGGATGTTGGCCTCGCAGCGGATATAGACCTCGCGTCGGCCGACATATTGCTGGCCGGCCTTGGTCATCAGCGGCGGGTCGCTCGGCAGATCCTGCTGGATGCTGGCGACGAGATAACCGCGTGCGGCGAGCACGTTGGCGAGGAAGGAATATTCGGTGGCCTTGACGGTATTGCCGTTGCTGATGATGGCGAGCGGGAGCTTCCAGAGGCCGAGATTGGCCTTGGTCTCGTAATCGCGCCGTACAGCGATTTCGACCGCAATCGGCCGCTGGCGCGCGGCGTCGAACAGGGTCAAAACCTCATGTCGGATCGCGAACCGGCTGACGACGAAATACTGGCCGACGCCGAGGACACAGAGAAACGCCAGAACAGCAAAAACCTTTTTCATGGTTCCGTCTCAAATCACTTTTGACTGAACATGGCCATTGGGAACTCCCGGATCGAGCGATCGTGAGCAGGTTACGGGATTAAATTTAGGCAAGTCTGTGAGCCGCGCCCCAAAGAGCCGCATGCCCGGGGCCATAGCGCGAAGGACAAGGGGTTTACAGACAGCCGCCCTTGCCGCGTTCGGGGCAGAGCCGCAGCGCGCTTGACAGAGTAAACAGGAAGCGGGGGCTGCGGCGGTCGTTGTCGGGCGCCCGGTAGCTCAGGGGGACGGCCACGCCGAGATCGGCTTGGAAATCGTCCGGCAGGAAGAACCGCACGCCAGCTCCGGCCGAGGTCAGCGACAGGCCGTCGCTCAGGCGGTAACCGTCGTTCCAGACGGCGCCGGCGTCGCCGAAGGCATAGAGCTGATAGCCGGTCCAGTAGCGGTAGTTGAGTTTCTGGTCGAAGCGCAGTTCGAGAGAGCCGGCAAGACCGTTGTCCCCGCTGATCTCTGCTGCGCCATAGCCGCGCCCGAAGGCAGCGCCACCGAGATAGAATTGCTGCGAGGTGAACAGCGGCCGTGACGCCGCCTGGCTCGCAGCGGAAAGCTTGAGCGACCAGACGTCGTTGAGCGTCTGGTAGCGCGTGAACCAGAGGTTTAGCACCGAGAAGTTCGATGACGCGCCATCGCGCGACAAAAGATCGTCGTCGAAATGCGAGGCACCGAAGATGTCGAGGCCCTGGCGGTAGGTCAGCGTCGCAAAGTTGGTGCCGCCGAACTGGTCCTGAAGCCGGTAGTCGGCGGTCAGGCTCACGGTCCTGATGTGGTCGTTGTACCAGGGGCCGTAAAGGTCATGCTCGGACACGTTGCTGAAGGTCGTCGCTGCGGTCAGGGTCAACGAGGAGGATTGCGACTGCAATGGGACGATGCTGGCACGCAGCTCGAACGCCTCGGTCGTGGTGATGTCGCTGTCGAGGCGGCGGGCATCGCCCGGCCTGACCGCGCTGTACAGGACGGACCCGCCGAGACGCACACCGTCGACACCGACCGGTGCATCGTAGGACAGCCGTGCGAAGCCAAGCTGGCGGGGGTCGTTGGCGATGGTCGACAGATTGACCGCCAGCGTGTCGCCGGGCGTGAGATAGGAGTTGAACGCGCCGGTCGCATAGGTCTGCCACGGACCGACTGATGATGAGCCGAGATTGTCCAGACCGAATGAGGAGAAGACGTGCCAGGTCTTCAAATAGACGATGAGGCGGAATCGGCCGGTTGCAGTGCCGACCTCCTCCAGTGCGGTATCGGAGATCCGGACGCCAGGTCTGCCGTTGATGAGAAAGAGCTGACGTTCCAGCGTTGCCAGGCGCGACGGTTGCTCAGCCAGAACCGGCCCAAGCATCGGTCGCACGCCGAACTGCTCGGCGCCGTCGCCTTTCAGTTCGGCCTGCACGATAGCGCCTTCGACCACCTGGATCCGGAGCAGGCCGTCGGCAATGTCCTGCGGCGGCACGATCGCGCGGCTCAAGTGAAAACCATCGGCCCGGTAGAGATCGCTGATAGCACCGGCGATCGCGGCGAGATCGGCCTGCGAAACCTTCTTGCCGACATAGGGCTGATAGACCGCGGCGATGCGATCGGGGGAAACGGCCCGGGCTCCGCTGACGTTGATGCCGCGCAGCACGAACTGAGGCTTGGTATCGCCGCCGGTGTTGGGCTGGCCGACTGTCGGCAGCCTGACCGGAGGGCGGGTCAGCGATTCCCGCTCGGTTTGGTTTTCAAAATATTTCTCAGGCTGGCGCGGATCGAAGCCCGGCTGGTTCGCCTGCTGTGCGAAAGCCTGAGGAACTCCCGTGAAAAAAGGGGCTAACAGCGCCAATGTGGTAACGAGATGCCGCTTCCCGACGCGCGCGACGCGACCGTCCCCGTAGTTTGACGGAGATGTGCCCCTGATGCGGTAAGGGTTCGTTAGCCACATGATTTTTCATAGTTTTTTATGGTCAATGAACCGTTAACGCGACCGCTCCGCTGGCCGCTTCCCGCTAATCCTATGTTGAGTGATTTCGGATACCCCTCAGGCTGGCTGTAACGCGGACTGAGGATCGTCATGCTGAGCAAAATTGGAATGCGGTGCGCCTTCGCGGCTGCGCTGATCCTGGGAACGGCTTCCGGCGCATCCGCCGCCGACGATGGCGTCTGGTCGGTCGGCAAAGCCACCGGCGAGGTCTGGGTCGCCACCAGCGGCGCGCAGCAGGTCTCGTTGAATCAGCAGGAGGCGCTCAAGCCCGGCGACACCATTCGCACCGGACGTAATGGCCGCGTGCTGCTCGTCCGCGGCGAGGAGACGATCCTGATCTCTCCCAACTCGGTGGTCGGCTTGCCGACCGAGAGCAAGGAGGGCCTATCGACCACCATCATCCAGCAGGCAGGTTCGATCCTGCTCGAGGTCGAGAAGCGCAACGTCAAGCATTTCGAGGTCGAGACGCCATATCTCGCCGCTGTCGTGAAGGGAACGCAGTTCAGCGTCACCGTGAATGCGGGCAGCACCAAGGTCGGTGTGCTTCGCGGCCAGGTCGAGGTCTCCGACTTCAAGACGGGACAGATCGCCCAGGTCCTGCCGGGGCAGGCCGCCACCGTATTTGAGCATGGCAAGCCTGGTCTCAGCCTGAGCGGCGCCGGAACCTTCAATCCGATCGAGCACGGCAAGCCTCGCGCCTCGAGCATCGAGCGCGTCCCCGTGCCGAAATCGGGCCTGCCGGCGCCGCGCAACGGGGCGAATGGCCACATGATCCATGCGCTCGGGCCGATCGATAAGGGCACCAAGGCGGCTGGCGCGCCGAAGCAATCGCATCAGGCGGCCGGAGCTCACGCGTCCAAGGGCGGTGCTGCAAAGCCTGGCGTCGTGCGCATCTCGAATTCGCTCGGCGAGGTCAAGCTGAACGTCCACAAGGTCACGCACGGGCTCGCCCACGGCGGCGGTGCCCCCGGACAGGTGCGCAACGCGCACGCCAGCACCGAGACGGTCTGGAGCGACTCGAAACCGGGCACGAACGCATCCAACAGCACCGTCCAGACTGCGGTCACCACAAGCAGCGGCGTGACAGCTGGCAGCACCAGCTCGTCGGCTGCGAGCACGACAATAGCCGCGACCACGGCGGGTGCGTCCAGCGACGGCTCTGGCGGCGGCAGCGGAAATTCCGGTGGCAAGACCAACCCCGGCAATGGCAACTCCGGTAACGGCAATTCCGGCAATGGGAATTCCGGCAACGGTAACGGCAACAACGGTGCCACCGGTAACGGCAGGGGCAATAACGGTAACGGCAACGGCAATGGCGGCGGAAACGGCAGCAATGGCCACGGTAATGCCTTTGGCCACAACAAGCACTGAGGCGATTTCCTGGGGATGAGGGGCGCAACCGCAGAAGCGGGTGCGCGGGAGGATCGGAGTGAAGCGCTATCGTCCGCATATTCTAGTCGTGACCGCACTGGCGATCGTGCTGTCCACGGGGTGGCATGGTGCGCTTCGCAACGCGCTGACCGACCTGCGGTTTGCCTGGCAATCGCGTGCCGCGAGCGGCAACGTCGTCGTGGTGGCCATTGACGCGCCCTCAATCGACCAGATCGGGGTATGGCCGTGGCCGCGCCGGCTGCACGCGGAACTGTTGCACAGGTTAGAGGCGGCGGGGGCACAGGACGTCGCTTTCGACGTCGATTTCAGCTCGCCATCCGATCCGGCCTCCGACGAGGCTTTCGTCAACGCGCTGCGTGAGGCCGGCGGCTCGACCATCCTGCCGTCCTTCAAGCAGCCGGCGCCGAATGGCGGCGCAGCTCACATCAATCGCCCCCTGAAGCCGTTTGGCAACCAGTCGTGGCCCGCGCTGGTCAATGTCGCCATCGAATCCGACGGGCTGGTTCGCCGATATCCGTTCGGCGAGAAGCTCGGCGATGCCCTGATGCCGTCAATGGCCGTCGTGCTGGCCGGGCAGGACGCCAATCGGCGGCCGCCTTTCCTGATCGATTTCAGCATTCGGGCGGGCTCCGTTCCGAGTGTCTCCTATGTCGACGTGCTCCGCGGCAACACGGCCACTCTCGATAAGCTGAGAGACAAGAAGGTCATCATTGGTGCGACGGCGCTCGAACTCGGCGACCGCTTCAGCGTTCCTAACGGGCGCATCATCTCCGGACCCATCCTCCAGGCGCTGGCGGCGGAATCGATCCTGCAGAACCGGATGCTGCGCTGGACTTCCGATACCGGCATGATCCTGGGTCTCGCGGTGATCTGCCTGCTGATGGTGTATTCGTGGCGCCGCTTCGCATCGGGAATTCGCGTCGCAATCCTGATCTCGGCCGGGGCGGCCTTCGAGCTGGTTGCGATCCTCGTGCAGGCAAGATGGCCCTTCATCATCGACACATCGCTGTTCCACATCGCGATTGTCGCTTATCTGACGGCAATCGCACTCGACGAAATCGATTTCCGCGGTCTGCTGGGGCGCATCGCCGAAAGCCGCTTTCATCGTATCGCGATGTCGCTCGGCGATGGCCTCGTCTGCACCGACGAAGGTCAGCTGATCACCGTGTGGAATCCCGGCGCCAGTGCGATCTTTGGTTATATGCCCGCCGAGATCATCGGCCGTCCGTTCGAAACGTTGTGCGCCGTGTCAGTGGACCGTGACGCGAGGCCGTCCATGCGAGATGCCGCGCGCCAGGCGCTCCTGGTTCCCGGCGGGGCGGTCGTCGTCGAGTTCGAAGGACGGCGCAAGAACGGTGAAATTTTCCCGGTCGAGGCGAGCTTCTCGGGCTGGCAGGGAACGGACGGCTTCCAGTACGGAGCCATCCTGCGCGATATCTCGGTCCGCAAGCGCGAGGCCGAACGCGTCAGATATCTCGCCGAGTACGACGCGCTGACCGGTCTGGTCAACCGCAACACGCTGCATGCCGGACTGGTCGACATGATTGCGGATGCGGGGCAGCGCCCTCGCGAGGTCGCACTGCTCGTGATCGGGCTCGACGGCTTCCAGAGCATCAACGACATGCTGGGTCATTCCGCCGGAGATCTCGTGCTGCAGGCGGTCGCTGGTCGCCTGAAAGCCGAGGCGCGCGACGGCGCTGTCGTTGCCCGGCTCAGCGGAGACGAATTCGCCATTGCGCGCAAAGGCGCCGATGGCGACGAGCCGATCGCAGAATTCGCCGAGCGCATCGCGCGCGCGTTCGAAGCGCCGCTTGCGACGGGCACGCGGCAGCATCGCGTCAGGATCAGCATCGGCGTCGCGGTCCATCCGGAAGGCGGACACAGCGCCGACGATCTCCTGAGCAACGGCCATCTTGCGCTGACCAAGGCAAAGCTGACGCGGCGCGGCGGTTATGTGGTCTTCGAGAGCGCGATCCGGCAGGAGCTGGAAAACCGGCTGACGCTCGAGAGCGAATTGGCGCTTGCCGCGGACCAGGGCGAGTTCGAGCTGTTCTACCAGCCCCAGGTTCGCCTGGTCGACGCCAGCTTGGTCGGAGCCGAAGCGCTCATCCGTTGGCGGCATCCCGTGCGCGGCTACGTTTCGCCGGGAGAGTTCATGCCGGTGGTCAATAGCTCAGCCCTGTCCGAGCGGATCGGAAACTGGGTGATGGAGACCGCCTGCCGGCAGGCACGCGCCTGGGAATTGTCCGGCGACAGAGTGCGGGTCGCGATCAATTTGTCGCCCTCGCAGATCCACTCCGGCGATCTCGCGCATTCGGTTGCGGGGATGCTCGAAGCGACGGGGCTCACGCCGTCGCTGCTCGAGCTCGAGGTCACCGAGGACATCCTGCTTCATGACGAAGCCCGCGTGCTCGACATGTTCAAACGCATCCAGCAGCTCGGCGTCCGCGTTCTGTTCGACGATTTCGGCACTGGCTATGCGAGCCTGAGCTATCTGAAGAAGTTTCCGCTCGACGGGCTCAAGATCGACCGGTCGTTCGTGCTCGGTCTGCTCGCGAACTCCGACGATGCCGCGATCGTCGGGTCGACCATCGGCCTCAGCAAACAGCTCGGACTGACGGTCGTGGCCGAGGGCATCGAGAATCGCGCTACGGCCGATTTCCTGGTGAGCATGGGATGCGAGGAAGGCCAAGGCTATTTCTTCGGCCGTCCGATGCCGGCGGAAGCATTCGAGCGGCAATTCCTCGCAGCCGAGTGCGAAGCCGTCAGCGCCGCCTGAACGGGGCCCGCTCGATTTCTAGCGCCGACGCGCGACCGCGACCCCGAACAGGAAAGCAACGAACAGGCTGGCGAGTGGCGCTTCGCGCGTGATCGCAGCGACGGTCGCGAGGGGCCGGCCCGGCTTTCGCGCTTCGTCGATAGCAGCGGTCATGCGGTCGACAGCTGCATGCAGGCCACCCGCGACTTCACCAATGGTGCGGGATACGTCCGTCGCGGCATCGATGGCGCGCTCGGCCATGCCAGGATGTGAGGTGGACTGCGGGATCTCCGTGCTCAAGTGCGCGACCTCCGGGCTGATCATGTGACGGAGGCCGATACCTTTGGCTATCCGCGCGAGCGCTCGTTCTGAACAGCGGGTCAGATGACCTTTGGCTATCCGCGACAGGCGCCGTGGTTTTTACGGCGGGTACCGGCCTTGAATGAGCAATTCGGCGCGCGGGCATTTGTTCCGAAGCGATGCGCCCCTGCGCGGACCGCCCCCGTGAAACGACGGATGCGAATCTCTGTTAGGCTGGCTCAATCTTGCTGATCTCAGGAGGCAGCTGTGACCGACCGGACCACGACGGATCGAGCCCGGCGCATCGCCTTGCTCGGTGCTCCCATCGACATGGGGGCTTCGCAGCGCGGTACCCTGATGGGCCCTGCGGCGCTCCGCACCGCCGGCCTTGCGACGCTGCTCGAGAGCTTGGATTTCGAGGTCGTCGATTGCGGCGATCTCTCGGTGGCCGAGCTCCGGGATCTCGCAGACAGGCCCCCGGACAAAGCCAATCACTACCGCGAAATCCAACGATGGACGCGCGTGCTGAGCCGCAGAGGCTACGAGATCGCGAAAACCGGCGCGCTGCCGATTTTTCTCGGCGGCGATCACACGTTGTCAATGGGATCGGTGAATGCCATGGCCCGTCACTGGCAGGAGCGCGGACGCGAACTGTTCGTGCTCTGGCTCGATGCCCATGCCGACTACAACACGCCAGAGACGACGATCACCGCGAACATGCACGGCATGTCGGCGGCATTCCTTTGCGGTGAACCCGGCCTCGACGGATTGCTGGGCGACGATCCGCGCGCCTCGATCGATCCCGACAGGCTCGACCTGTTCGGCGCGCGCTCGATCGACAAGCTCGAAAAAGAGTTGATGCGCTCGCGCCGGATCAGGGTTGTCGACATGCGCCAGATCGACGAATTCGGCGTCGCCGTGCTGATCCGCCGCGTCATCGAGCGCGTCAGGGCCAGCAACGGCGTACTGCATGTCAGCTTCGACGTCGATTTTCTCGACCCCTGCGTCGCACCTGGCGTGGGCACGACGGTGCCGGGTGGAGCGACCTATCGCGAGGCGCATCTGATCATGGAGCTCCTGCACGATTCCGGCTTAGTCGGTTCAGTCGACATCGTCGAGCTCAATCCGTTCCTCGACGAGCGTGGCCGCACCGCGCGCACCGCGGTCGAATTGATCGGCAGCCTGTTCGGCCAGCAGATCGCCGACCGGCCGACCCCGAGCAATGCGATCGCGCCGGGCGAGTGACGGACAAGCCGTTTGTGCGTTGCGAAGAAGAGAATTGCCGTCGCCGCCACCGGATTTAGATCAGTCCAGATCGAAATCGCCTGTTTTTGAAACAGGTGCGAATTGCAAATGCTCGTCGCAGAATGTTTCATGCGGGTCGCGCTTCAACCGAGGATCCGCAAATGAGCCGCACGTTCGACGCCGCCGACAAACCAGCGGGGACGACTCGCCGCCGCTTTCTGCGCGGCAGTGCTGCCGCTGCGGGTGGTACTGTCCTGGGCGCCGGCGCATCGATTGCCGCCGGGACCGACAACCTTCCACCCAACATTCCCGAATGGATGAAGGTGCCCGGCGAACCGACGGGGGGCCAGCTCTACGGCGCGCCATCGTCGTTCGAGAAGGGCGTCGTTAAGAACATCTCGAAGACTCTCAAGCAGTACATCTCGGCCTCCAGCCGGACGCCATTGCAGGAGCTCGACGGCATCATCACGCCGAATGGACTGTTCTACGAGCGGCATCATGGCGGCGTTCCGACCATCGATCCGGCCCAGCACCGGTTGATGCTGCACGGGCTGGTCGAGCGCCCGCTGATCTTCACAATGGACGATCTCAGGCGTTTCCCGTCGGAATCGCGCGTCCACTTTCTCGAATGCTCCGGCAATCCCGGCTACAGCAAGCCTTACGGCAAGACAGCGTCGGACCTTGTGGGTCTGGTGAGTTGTGCAGAATGGACCGGCGTCAGCCTCAAGCTGGTGCTGCAAGAGGCCGGGCTGAAGCCGGAAGCCAAATGGGTCGTTGCCGAGGGCGCCGACGCGGCTGCGCTGACCCGCAGCATCCCGATCGAGAAATGCCTTGAGGACGCCATGCTGGTCTACAGCCAGAACGGCGAGCGGCTGCGCCCGCAGCAGGGCTATCCGCTGCGGTTGTTCCTGCCGGGCTTCGAGGGCAATATGAGCGTGAAGTGGCTGCGCCGCCTGCATGTGGCGGCTGAGCCAGTTTATTCGCGCGAGGAGACCTCGAAATACACCGACCTTCTGCCGGACGGCACAGCGCGTGAATTTTCGTTCTACATGGAGGCGAAGTCGATCATCACACGGCCCTCGGGCGGCCAACGTCTGAGCGCGCCTGGCTTCCACGAGATCACCGGCATCGCCTGGAGCGGGCATGGCAAGATCGCGCGCGTCGAAGTGTCCGTCGACGAGGGAAAAAGTTGGCAAAGCGCGCAATTGCAGGAGCCGGTGCTGACGCGTGCGTTGACGCGTTTTCGCGTCCCCTGGCGCTGGGACGGCAAGCCTGCCCTAATCCAGAGCCGTGCCATCGACGAGACCGGCTATGTGCAGCCGACGCTCTCCGAGTTGCTCGCGGTACGCGGCGAGAACTATTTCTACCACAACAACGCGATCTGGCCGTGGCGCATCGCGGCCGACGGCGAGGTGACCAATGCGCTGGCGTGAGACTTGCGGCATTGCTGTCGCCATCGTGCTGTGTGCGTTCGCGAGCGGAGCGCAAGCACAAAGCCTGTACGGCCTCGGACGCCCCGCGACAGCTGCGGAGATCGCGGGCTGGAATATCGACATCGGACGCGACGGCAGCAATCTGCCGAAGGGAAGTGGCTCGGTCAGCCATGGGCGCGAGGTGTTCGCCCAGCAATGTGCATCATGTCACGGCGACAAGGGCGAGGGCGGGCTCGGTGACCGGCTCGTCGGTGGGCAGGGCACGATCGCAACGCCAAAGCCGATCCGCACGGTCGGTAGCTATTGGCCGTATGCGCCGACGCTGTTCGACTACATCCGCCGCGCGATGCCGCAGAACGCGCCGCAATCGTTAAGCGATGAGGAGGTTTATGCGGTCTCCGCGTACATCCTGAACCTGAATGGACTGGTAGGAGCGGATGCGACGCTCGATGCCAAATCGCTTGCGGCTGTCAAAATGCCGAACCGCGACCGGTTCGTCGGCGATACCCGGCCGGATGTGAAACACTGAACGCCGTGCGGCGTTCAGGTTCCTCGCTTGGAACTTGCTTGGCCATGGGCGGAACTCGCAGGACCCGATTGCATTAACCTGCGAGAGGAAAAACCTATGGATCCCACGATGGCAACGGATCGCTTCGCAAATTCCATGTCCTCAGCGCTTCGCCATCCCGGCGTGATCGCGTTGATTGTGGCCGCGGTGACGATTGCTGCGATGCTCATCGTCGATCACGGACCATGGAATCGGGCCAAGACGCAGCCCGCCCACGTTGCGATGTACGCAACCACGGGCGAAGCCGCGCGCGCCGCAGGCGCCGCAGTGCTCCCGACCGAACCGAAATCACCGATCGAGCCGGCGCGGCCGGGGCCAAAGACGTCCCCGACCGTCAATCCAGTGACGCCGTAAGACGCTCTAGCCCTTGCGGCCGTAGTTGAGCAATCCGCCGCTGGTCTTGGGCGGATGCGCGCGAAGGGCTTCCTCGTTCGGATCGGTGCCCCAGCCGGGCCGGTCCGGAATGATCAGATGGCCGTTCTGAATTTCAGGCTCATGCGTGAAAAGCTCGCGGTCCCACGCCAGGCGATCGATGTCGATCTCCATGATGCGCAGGTTCGGCACGGCGGCGCAGAAATGCGCGTTCATCATCGAGCAAAGATGACCGTAGAAATTATGCGGCGCAACGTTGACTTCGAACGCTTCCGCAGCGGCTGCGATCTTCATCGACTGCCAGACGCCGTTCCAGGGCGTGTCGATGATTGCGACGTCCATGGCTTGTTCGCGGAAATAGGGCAGGAATTCCCGCAAGCCCAATAGCGTCTCGCAGGACGAGATCGGATGCGGACTTTGCCTGCGGATGTAACCGAGCGCTTCCGGATTGAAACTGTCGATCTCGATCCAAAACATGTCGAGGTCCGCAATGGTGCGCAGGATCTCCAGATAGCCCTCGGTCTTGGCGTTGAAGTTGCAGTCAAGCAGGATGTCGACATCAGGGCCTGCACCGTCGCGGATCGCTTCCAGATGCATGCGCAGGTCGCGCAGGATCTTGCGATCGACGTTGATTTCGGGGGCGAAGGGCGAGCCGAAGCCCGGTCGCCAACCGGTTGGCTTGCCGTCGTCGTAGGAGAAAATGTTGGTCTTGAGCGCGGTGAACTTGTTCTCGCGGACCTCGCGTCCAATTGCCTTGACGCCGTCGAGGTTCTCGATCGGCGGTTTGTACCAGGACGGATGATTGATCCGCCACGTCGCGCAATGCGACCAATAGACCCTGACACGGTCGCGGATCTTGCCCCCGAGCAGTTCGTAGCAGGGCACACCGAGACACTTCGCCTTGGCATCGAGCAGCGCATTCTCGATCGCGCCGAGCGCCTGCGCCACCACGCCGCCGGCGGCGGGACGCGTGGCCGCGAACAGCTCTGCGTAGATGCGCTCGTGCCGGAAGACGTTCTGCCCGACGACGCGGGCGGACAGGCGCTGGATCGCAGCACCGACGCCGGGCGAGCCGAAGCCCTCGTCGAACTCGCTCCATCCGACGATGCCGTCCTCGGTCGTCAGCTTGACGAAGTGGTAGTTTCTCCAGCCGGCGTCGCAGGCGAGAATTTCGAGACTCGTTGCTTTCGACGATTTGGTCATGTCGCTCCCTGTGACCCGGCTGGGTCCTTTTTTGTTTTGGCCGGCTCGCAAGCCCCGCTCCAGCCGCAACTGTTAAGCTAATGGCCCTGCGCAGTGAAGCCCGGGGAGCTGCGCCGGGGGCGCTTTGCCGCCTTTCTTCGGCGGGAAAGTCCGCGGAATCCGGTGGGGACAGCCATGATCTTTCCCGGGATCGTCCTGAAAAGGGACCATGCTTTGACGTTTTTGGCCACAATCGGGATCGACCCTCCGGCCATGAAAGTTCTGGCTGTGATTTCGATCCTGGCGCTGCTCACGGTGAGTGGAGCCGCCATTTCCGATCAGTTTCTGACGGCCGATCAGCACGCCGCGCACGGGGTGGAATAGCGCGGCGGGCGGAGATGCTTTTTGTCTTGGGGGAGACAGCGATGCTTTCGATCGACCAATTCCTGCGCTTCATCAGCGTGCCGGCCGTGTTCGCGGCCCTCGTCATCGCCTCGCAGATATCGGCCGCCTTGTCGCAAGGTTAGTGAAAGGCTGGTCAGCCGATCGCGGACGAGCCGAGCAGGGCCAGCACGGCCAGCGCCATCAGCGCGGTGCCGAGCCAGCCCAGCGCGACGAGCCATGAGCGGCCCTTGAAGCGGCCCATGATCGCCTTGCTCGACACGATCAGCATCATCATGGCCATGATCGGAACGGCGACGATGCCGTTGAGCACGGCGCTCCAGACCAGCATGTGGATCGAGTCGATCCCGGTAAACCCTAGGCCGAAGCCGATCGCGGTCGCCGCGGCGATGATGGTGTAGAAGCCGACCGCCTCGTCTGGCTTCGCCTCCAGCGTCGCGCGCCAGCCGAAGATCTCCGCCACGCCGTAAGCGGCCGAGCCCGCCAGCACGGGAATCGCGAGCAGGCCGGTGCCGATGATGCCGGTCGCGAACAGGGCGAAGGTGAAGTCGCCGGCGAGCGGCCGCAGCGCTTCGGCGGCCTCCGTCGCCGAATTGATGTTGGTGACGCCGTTCGCGTGCAGCACCGAGGCGGTGGTGAGGATGATGAAGAAGGCGATGCCGTTGGAGAGCAGCATGCCGGAGAGGGTGTCGGCCCGGATGCGCGCCAGCTCCGGACTGCCGCCGCGCTTCAGCTCGCGCAACGGCTTGTCGCGCTTGCCCTGGTTCATCTCCTCGACCTCCTGCGAGGCCTGCCAAAAGAACAGATACGGGCTGATCGTGGTGCCGAGCACGGCGACGACCATCATGAAATAATCGGCGCTGACATTCGTCTTCGGCCACACCGCCGCGAGCAGCGCCGTGCTCCACGGGATCTCGACCGTGAAGGCAGTCGCGACATAGGCGAACAGCGCCAAGGTGAGAAATTTCAGCACCGGCGAATAGCGCCGATAGGGCAGGAACACCTGCAGCAGGGTCGAGCCCGCCGCGAAGATCAGCGCGTGCTCGTGGTTGAGGCCGCCGATCACGAGCGACAGCGCCTCCGCCATCGCGGCGATGTCGGCGGCGATGTTGAAGGTGTTGGCGGCGACGAGCATGGCGACGAGCGACAGCACCGCCCAGCGCGGCGCGATCTGCATGACGTTGGCTGCGAGCCCCTTGCCGGTGACACGGCCGATCCGGGCGCTGACGAGCTGGATGGCGATCATGAACGGCGTGGTCAGAAACACCGTCCAGAGCAGTCCGTAGCCGAATTGCGCGCCGGCCTGCGAATAGGTGGCGATGCCGGACGGATCGTCGTCGGCCGCCCCGGTGACGAGACCCGGCCCCAGCCTCTGCAATAGCGTCGGCGCGGATTTCGTGGGGGTGAGGGCATCGTCGGTCATGACAGGAGGGGTCCGGTCGGTCGCGTCCTTCACAAATGCTAATGAGGGAACAAGGTTCCCGGGCTCGCGGCAACGGGCTCCTCGCTGATTTCTGATAAAGCTAATCGCCTTTGACTCGTCGGGCAAAACACCTGTATAAGTGCATCATCGGGGAATACCCGGTGTCGACTTCTGCGCGCATCCCGGCCTCGACCGGACTGCCATGGCTGGACGTCGCGCAGTCCGCAACCCGCGCACGGACACCGGCGGGACGTGTGTCCCCAGAGCGCGTGCGTCGGGATTACTTGATGCTGACGAACATGCCCCAGGCGCCGGCCAGCGCGGCGCCGGAAAAGACGATCAGCGGGTTGTCGCAGAACGCGCTGCCATAGGTGCACATGGTAACGCCGAACGAGCCGATCTCGTGATGGCTCGCGGAGTAGAACAGTCCCGACAGCACCAGCAACGCGGCGGCGACGACATACATCGACGATCTCTCCGAGCCATCCCCGTTGCGTCTATCGCAAGGGACATGTTCCAGCATCGCGCGAACCCCTTGCATCCTGCCGAATCCGCTTTGCTGCATTTGAACTAAAGTCGATCTTTCCCGCGCCGATGCTGTCGTCGTCGGCTGCAGTCCGTGCGCAATCTGCACGTGTGATCGGAATCGGAACAGCTGCGCGGGAACTCCGGGACGTGCTCTTCATTAAGAAACATGAACAGTTGGACCAATCCAGGGGAGTGGCCCATGGGAGCCGAGCGGATGCACCCTCCGCGGTACTGGCGGATGCGGGCGGAAGAATTCCGCACCAAGGCGGATAATTGCGAATATCCCGAGACGCGGGACGTGCTGCGCAAGGTGGCGGAAAATTACGACGAGCTGGCCCGCCGCGCCGCGCGCATCTGCACACTCGAGAGCCTGGACGAACTGCGGGGGGGGGGGGACCCGTCAACACCAAGCCGGCTTGATCGTTCAGGACAAGCCCGCTTGATGGTTCAAGACGAAGCCGACGGCAAGCGCGCGCGATCATGGGGCGTCTAGGCCCTCTCTGCCCATTAGAAGCGCTTCTCGCGTCGTAGGAACGAATGTCCACTTTGGCACTTAGGAACTCAGTCCTCCAATGAGGAACGAGATGAGCAGTGAACAGCAAGGCCCGGCAACGCGGCCGGATCAGCATTTCAAGCCGGGGCCGCCATGTCCCAAATGCGAGAGGGGCACGCGCTGCCTGACGTCGATCTTCGACGTGAGGCGCGATTGCTCGATCGTGATCTATCGCTGCGACTCGTGCCGCGAGGACGTCTGGATCTGAGCGAGCGCCGTCGTCGGCCCATCTGCGGGACGCCCCATCGCAGATCTCAGAACAACGTCCGATAGGAACTTCGCCTGTTGCGCTCGCTTGTGCCTGCATCGACCACGCAAGGCGAGACAGCTCCCCACCATGCAATCACGCTACCCGTTGTTGAAGAAGTGGACAGCGGAAGAGCACGAGCGGCTGAAGGCGCTGGCCGAAGCCGGCTGGCGGCCGGACGAGATCGCCGGCGAGCTTGGTCGCAGCGAAGCCGCCGTGAGGGTGCGCGCCTGGCAGCACGGCATCGCGCTGCGGCTCGTCACGCAGAAGCGCGGACCCTGAGACCGGCTGGGTCGAAAGCCAGCAGGCGGGCATCCCGCCCTGTGTTCACTTCTGGGCGGTCCTCAATCGCCTCTCGGCGTACGCTGCGAATGGAGCAGGAACACGGGAGCTTGTCATGCTCACCCGCGAGGAATTCGAGGCGGATCTCGACCGGCAGAAAATGCACCAGCTCGATGCAAGCCAGGCGACACGACAAATGCTGCGCCGTTCGCGGGAGCAGATCGCGGCATCGATGGCACTGCTTCAGCAGCAGGTTCCGAAGATCTGGCACCCTGAACCTCCAGAACGATAGAAACCTCTTCCGCTGTCCCGCGTTTGCGCGCATGGCGAACCGAGACAGCAGGCAGCGGCCGATGTGTGCCGCGTGCAACAAGCCCATGACATTCATCGACGCGGTGAGTTCACCCGAGGGGGCGATTGCCATCTTCCGGTGCTCCGGCTGCAACAAGTTGTCCTGGGAGAAGCCGATGCGAGACCAGAACGCGGGCTCGGGTTGAATTCGCGCGGGGAAGAAACGGCCCCAGCCCGGGGGGGCGAGCTGAGGCCGTTGGAGGGGTGCCGGTCGTGCATCCGGACCGACGCCCGAATAACTTTCTGATCCCACAAGCTGTTCCTATTCAGGCGACCATGGACATGGTGCGCCCCGACGAAACACGCCTGAAACAGTGCTGAAACCAGATTGTCTCGAACGCCCCGCCGGCTGCGTCCGACCAACCTAGCGAAAAGGAGATCATCATGATCCAGGTTGGTTCGAAGGAAGAAGTCGCGTTTTTGCTGGCGCTGTTCGGCACCCACACCCAGCCGGTCAAGCGGCCGGCGAAATTGCGGCAGGCGTGAGGCGCTGATCCCATGCCAGGCTTGGCCGAATGCCAGAGCCTCTTGCGGCTTCTGATCGCAAGGGGTGACCCGAAGGCCATCCCGCTCGCAAAGGGCGCCATTGATCAATATTTGAACACGGCGCCGGCCTGCATGCGTGGCCGCGGCCTGCGCGTGCTCCAGCGCGACGCGCTCGACCAGCATGGGACCGCGGTCGGCGTGCAGCGCTCGTTCGCCGAGACGGTGGATGCCTATATCGTCGGGAAGCTTGCGGAGGAGTGAAGGGCCGAATGTCGTTTCGCCCCTGTCGCTTCGCCCCTGTCGCTTTCGCTTCAAGGAGAGACACGAACGCGGCAAGCGATGCTGCCGCGTTCGATTTGGTCATCGTATCATGAGCCCGGCTCCCGCGATTACTGGGTCGGCGGCAGCACGGCCTGCGTGGTCTGCTGCGGCAGGTTGGTGTAGGTCGCGCTTTCCTTGGTGCAGATATCCCTGAACACCACGACGCCGGCCTGCGGATATTCCTTCACCAGGCAGTTGCAGTTGTTGTTGACCACCGGGGTGGGCGCAGCCGCTGCGACCGGTGCCGCAACCACGGCGGGCCGCTGCACGACGACCGTCTTCTCCACCACCTGCGGCGTCGGAACGTACACCGGCCTGTTCACGACAACCGGATACTGGACCGGCCGGACCACCACCTGCGGCGGGATATAGACCGGCGGCGCGGGCCGCGGATAGACATTGACCTGAGGCATCGGCCGCGGGCCGGGATAGACGACGACCGGGCGCTGGCCGCCGTTGCCGCCATAGCCGTTGAAATGGGGACCGAATTGGGGCCGCGCCTGCGGCGCGTTGCCGTACTGTCCGTTCTCGCCCCAGCCGGCCTGCGCCGAGCTGCTCGCAACGCCTGCCGCAACACTGGCCAACACGATCGCTGCCGCCATCTTCGTGATCATCAAGGTCTTCGTCATGGTCCACCTGTCTGGTTGTTTGTTTTGTCTCATGCCGTCGTCGTGGGATGAGTGATAGGCGGAGATGGCGCGTGCTTCCGTGACGCCGCGCACACAGCAGGCGAAATCCTCCTTCGTTGGAATGAGAGATGACGGGGGAGGGGCGGCGCGGTCGGCGCCCGTTGCCTGCCGGATCGACCTGAGATGGGTACACGCAGGCGACGTGCGGGCGCAGGTCGGGAAACCCTGGGTTCCCGGAACCTGTTGATTCCACCAGATTTTTTCGCCGCCGCCGGAAACCCTTTGGCCGTTTCGGACCTGTTACGGGCAAAGGATGCTGCAATGCCCCGATATTATTTCGACCTGCGCGACGACACCGGTGTAGCGCTCGACGAGGAAGGGTTGGAGCTGGCCAGCGCGCGCGCCGTTCAGGCGGAGGCCGCCAAGTCGGTCGCGGACATGGCGCGCGATGCCATCCTCTCCGCGCCGCCCGCGGGCGGCAGGCAGACCATGGCGATCGACGTTCGCGATGCCAGGGGTCCCGTGATGCAGGTCAAGTTCTCGTTCGCGTTCGAGACCTTCAGGCCGCCCTCGACATCACGCGATCATTGACGCGTGAGAAATTCCGGCGGGGATTGCTCGGGCTCGAGCACGGCGATCTTGCGGCCGAGCTGCCAGACCTCGACCTTGCCGTGCCGCGTGAACTGCTGCGCGAAGGTGAGGGCGTTCGCATCGGAGGCGGCCTCGAACGCTTCGGCGGAGCGGAACACGCCGTTGTCGCCGACCAGATAAGCGCGATATTGCTGGGTCATGTGGGGGCCCTCAGCCCTGGCGATTGCAGCCAGGCGTCGATGTGCATGGCGGTCTCGTCCTGCCGCGCGCGGCGCAGCAGCATCTCGCGGCGGCGCCCCGGCGCCAGCGTGCGCGCTTCCTCGCGCAGCCGCGTGGCCTCCTCGGCCAGCCGTTCGGTGAGTGTTGTGGTCTGCTTGAAACGTCGACGCTTCTGCATGGCGCATGTCCATCGTGCGAGCAGTCGGAGCGCAACCCCGGCGTTGTCGTTGCCGATCGATGCCGAGTGAGGCGCGGTGATGGATCAAGCCTAGGCCGCCGGTTTCGAGCCGTCGTTGTCATTTGCTAGTTGTTTGGAAGAATCTTTTGGAAGTGCAGCGCGGCAAAAAGAGGCCCCAGCTCGCGGGGGCTTGGGGGGCATTTGAGCTGGGGCCATTGGGGTCACCCTTGGGGAAGGGTATCGGGAAAACTTGGCAAGGGCGGGAATGTTCCTGCTTCATTTTGGAAGTGGGATCGGCAGGTCGGCCGACGCAGGAGTGGAACGCGCCGTTGCAGTTCCCGTGAAGCCTCAAAAACTCTGAGGAGCAAGGAAAGTCAGAGTGACGATGCTACATCCTCCTTTTCAGCTCCGCGCGCTACAACGTGAAGAGCCTCATCGTTAAGCGGCCGTTGTAGCGCCTTGGCTTCATCCCAAGGCGCTCGTAGCCACACATCCCGCTCTTCGTTTGTCGTCAGGATCACCGGCATTGCCTTCGGATGGATCGGCTCCACGACCGCGTTCGGCGTGGTGGTAAGAAAACCGTACACTTGGTGCGGCCCTGGAACGGGCTTCGACTTCGTGCCGCGCTCGCCATTGAAAGTCGTCCAGATCCCGGCGAACGCGAACAGCGGCCGGGCGTCCGCGAGCGCAAACCACACGATGTCTTTCTTCTTCGTCTCCGGGTTGGGCTCCGGCGCGTATTCGGCAAAGCTGTTGACTGGCACGAGGCAGCGGTGCTCCGGCTTGAGCCACGCGCGCCAGTGCGGCGACGAGGTGTTGCGAATGTTCGTGACGGGCGGGCCGCCGGTACGCGGAGGGGGCGGCATGCCCCAGCGCATCAGCACCATCTCTCGTTCGCCGCCCGCATCGCGAATGATGGGTGCAGGGTAATCTGGAAACACGCCCGGCATCGGCGGCAGATTACCTTCATAGCGGCGGACGACTCGGAAGAGGTCGGCTATCGTGGCTTGGTTGGTGGTGATCGAATAGAGATTGCACATGTTCGATTGAAAGCTAGGGCTGCCACACCGCAACATACATCCAGGCCAGCGCGCCGATGATGAAAGATAAGATGCAGGCGGGCGCCACGACATCAAGAACCAGTGCCGGGAATAGCGCGCCACCATCGATCCCCGGGTGAAAGTTCCCCTCATCGATGATAGCTTTAACCCGCCGCTGCGCTCTTTTCGAATAAGCGGTGAGTGCGATTGTCGCTGCTATTGAAGACAATTCGGAAACGATGCAAATCACTGCCGCCAGTTGTACGGCGGCTCTATTTGGTACCTTCGTACCCAGCCCCATAGCCAATGTAAGCGAGGCATAAACGCCGGTATGCACCCAAGCAAAATAAGCGAGATAGAGGGTCCAAAGCTTCGAAAGCATTTCCTGAATAAGCTTCAGCTCTTCCCAGCTCTTATCCTCTCCGAGCGGCTTTTGGCTCGTCACCAACCATTTTGAATTCCCTTGCTCAAAATACTAACGTTCGCCGGGCCACCAATATGAGGCCGGATTGGTAGCAGAGATTTTCGTTGGGCGCAGCGCAACAAGTGCGCTCCGCTTGTAAGGATAACCTCGCACTTGCGAACAGTCCTTGCAACGCATGTAGCGTTCGAGTTCATGCACCGGCGTCGTCTTGGCACGACGGACGATATCGAGCGCCACGGTCTGGTTGGTGTCGCATCCAAGGCATCGCACTTCGAGGTATAGGAAACCCGCGTTAACGGCATCTCCGATCGTCGGCGATGGCTGCGCGGGGCCCTTATAGCCAAGCATCCGATAGTTCCACGCCGCGCAAGCAAGCTTGTCGGCCTCCTTGCGCGCCTCCTTGGCGCGTTCGGCCGATATCTTGATTTGAGTGCCGTAGAGATGTTGGCGCGACTTGGTGGTCATGGGCGATCAAAGCCATGAGCCGGCCAAGCTGGCAAATTATCGATGGGTAGTAGGCGAAAAGCTGGACGAACCACTGCCTATCGTGGCTGTGGAAAACCTCCGGCGGCCTCAGTGCTGCGTCGGCTCTTCCTCGACCGGTTCGCCGTGTTGGTGCTCAAGCGCTTCGCCGAGGTCACGGCAGTCGAAGCGTTCGCCGCAGGTCGGGCAAGTCATAAAGTGATCTTCCTCGCTCCTGGGCTGCCAACCCTCTGTGCGGAATTTAGCTCTCATAGTGCGCTCCCGGCCCATATCCACCATCGATCAAATGCATCCATCACAGATCCTCTCTCAAGCCCTTAAAGAAGGGGTGCCGGATCTTCCCCTCCGCCGACTTGGCGCGATACTCTATTTCCGCAAGCAGCTTCGGCTCGACCCAGATGCCCTTGTGCGCGATGCGCTTGGCGTAAGGTTGCGTCTTGCGAATGAGCGGCTTCAATCGTTTTTGCAATTCTGCGGCAGACGTCTTGTCGAAACCGTGGTCGACCTTGCCCGCATAAATGAGATCATCTCCCTTATGCCGCCCGAGATAGATGCCGTCCCATTTGCCTTCGTCGAGTGCGAAGCCGGCGATGGTTAGCGTCTCTCGCTGTGCGCAAGTCGTCTTGACCCAGTTATTGCCGCGGCCGCTGTTGTAGGTGCTGTCGCGAACCTTGGAGACGACGCCCTCAAGGCCAACCTTGCACGCATGCGCGAACATCTCGCGTCCTTCGATTTCAAAGCTCTCGCTGAACTGCACGTCGGTGCCGGAGATGATCTTCTTCAACTCGGCCTTCCGCTGAAACAGCGGCAGGCCGCGAAGGTCTCGCCCATTCAGATAAAGCAGGTCGAATGCGACGAGCATGATCTTGGACGATGTGCCCTTGAGCTCGTTCTGAAGGACGGAAAAATCGGTGCTGCCATCGGCAGCAGGGACGACAACCTCGCCATCGATGACCGCCGATCCCGCCTTGATGTGCCAAGCGTCGTCGGCGACTTTCTTGAAGCGTTTGGTCCAGTCGTGCCCGCGACGGGTGTAGACGGTGACGGCCTCGTTGGCCAAATGAAGCTGCACCCGGTAGCCGTCGAACTTGATTTCGTGAATCCACCGCGCTCCGGATGGCACACGGTCTACCGCCGATGCCAAGGCCGGTTCGATAAAGTCGGGGAAGGGCGCTTTCACCCCGAGCGCCCCCGGCCTACGCTGACGCTGCAACGCCACTGACAAACTCCACGCAACGAACACGTTGATTCGAATCTTTGTGGCCGGATTCGTTCCGCTGGTCGGCGTGACCTGATGGGCGTGGGGAACCGTTTGAATCCTCTTGCGTTTCACAGATGCAAGGAGAGCAACATGGCTAAAGCGAAGAAGCAGACAACTCGCGGTCGCAAGCAGGACCGCGCGCGCGTGGCGGGTGGGCAGAAATACGAAGTTGGCTACGAGGCGAAGAAGACGGGCCGCTCGGCCTCGGCCGTGAAGAAGGCGGTCAAGAAGGTGGGCAGCAGCCGGAAGAAGGTGGAGCGCAAGCTGGGCCGCTGATAGTTTTGCGTTAGAACAGAGGTTTGTGGCGAGCCGGTCGCGTCAGCGACCGGCTTCTTGCGCCCCGGGGTGTAGCCACCTGACACGAGCAGCCGGTCCAGGACCGCTTGTGACCCAAAGCGAAATTTGTTTCATGGGCAGAAGAAATGGCTATTGCTGCGTGGCTTTCCGTACGTCATCCCGTGTTCTCGTAACTACGTCAGGCAACTTACGATGAAACTCCTGCTCCAAAGCCTTCATCGCTTCCCGGTCATAGGATTTGCCATGGCTGGAATATGTATCGAAGATGGTCTGTCGACTTTTCTCGCACGCTGCGAGTGCCCCGTGCTCGATAGTATCGGTAGGATCGTTGGAAGTTCGGGCTAACCTTCGTGCAGTGCCCTCAAGGCAGAGGGGATAGGTGCGCACTGCTTGGTCTTCGATCGCTTTATCAGGATTGGACTTCCATAGCTGCTCTGTTTGACGCTGTAGCTCGACAATTCTAGGGATCTGCTTGAAGAATGATCCTACGGTGTCGTCAACGTAAGACCGTTCATCCACGCGGTGCGAGCTGTCTACTGCGCGCTGTCTACAAACCGAAAATAAGTTATTAGCGATCTCGGCCTTTGCGCTGTCTTCGGCGCGGTTTAAGCCATCGGGACCATTTTTGATAACGAAGAGGCGCAGAGTAGTTGGCAATTCTCGCTTCACGCACTCGTGGAAATATTCCAGCTCGTCGGAAGCCGCCGCTGCTTGCCGGGCGAAAAAACATAGACCCATAACTAAAATGAGCCCAGCGCCAATGCCAGGTTGAGCTGTTCCGCCGAAGGCTAACTCGCGCTTCATTTCCAGTTCCGTAGTTTGCGCTTCTCACATATATGCTTCAGGTTGATAAGCTATAAATGATCGCGTCGAAAGACCGGCGATTGTTCTGCCAGCTTCTGGCCCTTAGCGGACCTATGAAACGATGGTCGGAGAGGACGCTATCGGACGCTTTGGGCCAATGGATTTGACGCGTCGGGCAAAACACTGGCAGAATAGCATCATTGAAGATCGGCCCGCGCGGAGCAATCCGCCGCGGGCTTTTTATTTTCGGAGACTCGTCATTTAACAAACGGATTTCCAAATGACCAATTCAGGAGAAGGACCGAGCTGCATCTTCCTGTTGCGCAGCATGTGGCGAGTGAAGGTTTCAGGGCGCCAACGCTGGCCGATATCGAAACCCTGGCACGCGCCAAGAACGAAGCCGCACTCAACGTGCTTGCTGCCATCATGTTCAGAGAGACAGCGAATGCCTTTGCGCGGGTGGCCGCCGCAAACGCTATTCTCGACCGTGGGTGGGGCAAGCCGGTGCAGCCCTTGGCGACGGACGCACGGCCGCGCGAATTGCTGCAACGGATCGAACGCATCATCGTACATCCGGACCATCCATCGATAATCAACAATGAGACCCGCGAACCCGAGGCTTCGTAAGCTTCGCTTCGTCTTGTCTCCAGGCGAGGAATTGCAATGAAAACACCAACGCCATCGACTCCACCGGAGTCTAAAGATATGCATCCACAGCAAGAGAACGCGGCTCTGATCGGTTTACCCCAATGGATGCGCGACGCGCTTGCATATAAACCGGAGCAACCGGCTGTGGAGCCGAACACGCCCGCGAAGCCGACCGCAGCAGAGGCCGCTGACCGGCGCAACATTCGAATCCTGAACCGGGTATTGTGAAGACTTGATCCGCTGGGCCGATGGCTCATAAATCCGGCTGGCCCGCGGCGCAAGCCACGTCCGCTTCGTTTTCGAAACCGGACGTGCTCAGCTCGCAATAGTAGGTCAGCTATGGGCCAAGAGGAGACGTCGCAGTGTCCTCGATCAATGGCACTCTACGGAGTTTGGTATGGCGCGCGTCTAGCGTCCGAGATTTAGCAAGGAGCCCGTTCAACTCTGCGCTGGAGCGCTACAGGATGATTACTTGTTACCTGCGTTACGAGGTTGACCCGGACAAGCTCGCCGACTTTGAGGCCTACGGCGCAATGTGGCTTGACCTGATGCCGCGGTTCGGCGGTATCCATCACGGCTACTTCTTGCCGTCCGAAGGAGAGAGCGACGTCGCCTTCGCGATGTTTAGCTTTCCGAGCCTCGCGGCATACGAACAGTACCGCAAGGACGCTGGTGCAGATCCAGACGTTCAGAAGGCGGTAGCCTTCGCGAAAGAGACGCGCTGTTTCACTCGTTATGAGCGGTCTTTTTTCCGGCCGTTGCTTCCGAAAACAGCTTAGAGCTGCGGTACGAATGATCTGTGCGAGTGTCCGCAATGGGTCAAAAAGCGAAATGCCAAAGTCGTCAGCCTAGGTCTGCTTTAACCCAAAAAGCGGAACTTATAGATTTGTCCTCCTCCGCCGCAGCCGGTCCGAACCACCTCGTCATCGCCTCCGCGAGTCCGCGTTGGCTCTCGTCTCCCACCCACGCGACATGCCCGTCGGGCCGCACCAGCACGGCTTTGGGCGCCGCGACCTGTCCGATGGACGGGAGCTCCCATGCACCGTGATAGTCCGCTTCGACGAGATCGATGCGATCTGCCCAGGGCGCGATGTCGAGGCCGCCTGCCTTGCCAAAATCGAGCAGCAAGCCGCGCGCGCCGTGCAGCAGCGTGAACAGTCGCAGCGGCCGCCCTTCGACCGTGAGATCGAGATCGGGCATGCGGCGCCCGAGCAGTGCGTGTCCTTTGCCGAGATCATAGTGCACGTCGAGCCCGCTCATCATCGCGCCAAAACGCTTACGCGGTTCGTCCATGCCGAGCAGTTCGGAGACGACCTCACGCGCGGCCTTGAGGCCGTCCTCGCCGCGGCGGAGCAGGGCGATTTGCGCCATGGTGTTGCGCAAGGTCCGCGCGCCGACAGGATGCCGCTCGGAATGGTAGGTGTCGAGCAGGCTGTCGGGCGACAGGCCCTTGACCACTTGTGCGAGCTTCCAGCCGAGATTGACGGCGTCCTGCACGCCAATGTTGAGGCCTTGTCCGCCGACGGAGTGATGGATATGCGCGGCATCGCCGGCGAGCAGCACGCGACGCTTGCGATAGGACACCGCCTGCCGCGCCGCATCGGTGAAGCGGGAGATCCAGGACGGGTTGTGGAGTCCGAAGTCGGTGCCGTAGACGGCGACGAGGGCTTCGCTGAGATCGCGCAAGCTGGGTTCGCCGGTCCGATCGAGCGTTGCTTCCGTCACGACCACCAGCACGCGTCCGCTCTCGGTCTTGCTGAGGCCGTGAAAGCCGAGCGCGTCATGGCGCAGGCCCCATGCGGGCTCGCAAGCTGGTTCTCGGCGCATCTCGACTTCGGCCATCAGGTTGCTCAGCGTCGGATCGGAGCCTGCGAAGTCGATGCCGGCGGCCTTGCGCACCAGGCTGCGGCCGCCGTCACAGCCGACCAGATAATTCGCGCGCAAGGTTTCGCCGCCGGACAGCGTCACGTCGATGCCGGTCTCGTCCTGCGCAAAACCCGTCACCTCGCGGTTTCGATAGATCGGCACCGCGAGCTCGCTGACCCAGTCGGCCAGGATGCGCTCGATGTGGCTCTGCCGCAGTGCGAGCCCGTAAGCGTGCCGGGTGGGGAGGTCGCTGATGTCGAGCCTGGTCCAGGCGAAGCCCGCGAGCTGGGTGATCTGTCCTTCGCGCAGGAAACGATCCGCGACGCCGCGCTGGTCGAGGATCTCGATGCTGCGCGCGTGCAAGCCGCCGGCGCGCGTGCCGACCAGTTCCTGATCGGCGCGCCGTTCGACGACGGCGACAGCGATATTTGCGAGCGCGAGCTCCGCGGCTAGCATCAACCCGGTCGGGCCACCGCCGGCGATCACCACGGCATGGTCTTTCACTTGGTCTTGCGTGTGGCGGGCGCCGACCCCTTTGGCGTGGCCGCGCGTCCGGGACGTCGGAAGCAGTACAGGCATGTGATGACCCCTCGCGTTTGATGGTGTTCGGGTCGAGGGTTCTACGGCAGGGTCGGGGGCTTGAAGCAAGCCCGTTGCACACCACATATCTGAGTGGGGAGAGGGAATCCTTTGTCCGCGTTCGCCGCGTTGACACGTCGGGCAAAACACCGGCATGATGCGATCATCGGGAAGAGTTTGGTTTAACCCGCGCGGAGGCGATCCGCTGCGGGTTTTGTTTTGGGTTTTCTGAGCTTGCACCCTTTAGCAGATGCCGGTGGTCCGCTGCATGGTGCTGGCGAGTTCCTCGAACGAAAACGGCTTTCTGATCATGGGAAGGCCGTCGCGCCGGGGTTCACGCCCGGACAATTGCAGGATCTTCAGTTCCGGGCGGTTTCGCCTGGCCCGCTCGGCCAGTTCGTGACCGTCCATGCCGGGCATGTTGATGTCAGTGATGAGGATTGAGATATCTTGGTTCTGCTTGAGCCGGTCGAGCGCATCGGGGCCGCTCCGGGCGCTGATGACTTCGCAGCCGAGATCTTCCAGCATGTCCACGATGACGTCGAGCACGCTGGGATCGTCGTCAACAACCAGTACGGTATGGCTCATCGCACAACGTTCCTTCTGAAGGAATAAACGCGCCCGCCGTGGCGTAAGTTCCGGCACGGCCTGGTCGAACGAGCGATGTTTCACACCTCGTGCAAGGCGCCGCAGAACGGCAAGATCAAGATGCGCCCCCGCCAGCGGAGCGGCCTAGTCGTCCTTCGACAAATCGCCGGGTTTGCTGGGAAGGTCGATGGGGCCGCCCTCGCCATGCACGAGATCGCAGTCCTTGTCCTCCGTGTCGCCGGCGTTTTCAACGACGGCTTCTTGAGTGTCGCGCTCCTTGTCGATGCGCGGCTTTCGTCCTGCAAGATTTAGCGACGTGTTTTGTGAGGTCGTCTTGAGTGTCATCTGCCGGCCCTCCTGATCAGCTAACGCTGCTTAAGCGAATTCGTTCTTTTGACACGTCTGCGAAAACACTGGCAGAATGGCATCATCGAAACGAGCTTAGTTCACCCGCGCGGAAAGCTTTCGCCGCGGTTTTTTTTCGTCTCGATCGAGATCGGACGGCGGCGGCGCGCTGCGGCCACGCACTCGTCAAACCTGGTGCGCCGCCGGCCGTACTATTGCTGGCCGCGCACGCGCGAATGTGCCGGCCCGCGGCGCTGGGCCAGTGCTCGCGCCGCTGCGGCCTTCGGAGCCAATCTGGTTGTCTCCTACTTCGCCATGCGCGGCTTCGAGAACATTGAAAGGATCATCAAGCGGTGAAGATGGCAGATGACGAAATCAGGGCGATCGTTGCCGAGACGCTGGCCGAGCAACACAGGCTTCAGCAGGCGAACATCGATGCCATCGTATTGCGGACGGTGGCATTGGTGCTGGCGTCTTTCGGAATCGAAGATGACGACCGAAAGGAGCTAAGGGCCGATTTTCAGCACTTGCGCCGATGGCGAACGAGCGTCGAGCAGGCGCAGAGCTACACGCTCAAGGCCGTGATTACGGTGATCGCCACCGGTCTGATGGGTGTGATTGGGCTAAGCGTCAAGGTCGTGCTCGGCAAGTGAGCCTCAGCCACGACGACATTGCTGCATCCACTCACGTCGTCCTTCGCCGACGGACCGTCTCATGTACAGAATTCGCATCGTGGATGCATCCGATGACGACATCGCCGATACATTGGCCGACCTTCACCGGTTGACGTTCTTCGATGCGGCTCTCTTGTCACAATTCGAGTTAGGGGCGTGGTGGCTTGCCTATCACGGCGATGAGCCAGTAGCCTTCGCCGGTGTCGTGCCGTCAACGCACATTCGAAATGGCGGTAATTTCTCCAGGGTCGGTGTGTTGCAGCGGCACCGGGGACGTGACCTCCAGTGCAGGCTGATGCGGGTGATCGAGGCAAGGGCACGGCGTATCGGGTGGGACAGCATCGTCTCGGATACGACGGACAATCCGGTGTCCGCCAATAATTTCATCCGGGCGGGCTATCGGCTCTTTGAACCCCATGTGCCCTGGGCTTGGGCCCATACGCTTTACTGGCGAAAGCGGCTTCGCTGAGCGAATGGAGCCAGGTTTCCCGTGGTACGGAACGCAATTCCCGCAACGTAAAAATGGCTCGCGCGAGATGAAGCGCAACACCGAACGTCCAAGGGCCCGGCAGCTTGACAGCTGCCGGGCCCTTTTTGCGTATTGAAGCGATGCGGGCGAAGGACTTGCGAAGTCAGCGGTGCCGGGCTTTAAGTTTGCTCCTGCGGGAATTCGGCAACGATAAACCGATGTAAGGGAGCGCCGTCGATGCCCACCAAGCCTCAATTGCCGGAACGTTCGTCGCGGGCGACGGGGGCGCCTACCGCGCTCGACGGTCTGCTGGTCGTCGATTTCACGCGTGTGGTTGCCGGCCCGGCTTGTACGCAGACGCTTGCTGATTTCGGCGCGCACGTCATCAAGATCGAGAATCCGGACGGAGGCGATGACACGCGTGCGTATGAACACGCCGAGATCGGTGGAGAGAGTGCCGCTTATCTGAGTCTCAATCGCAACAAGCGTGGCATCACGCTCGACCTTACCGTGCCGGAGGCTCGTGAGATCGCGCTGGATTTGATTCGCAAGGCGGACGTGGTCGTCGAGAACTTCTCCAGCGGAGTCATGAAGAAATTTGGGCTGGACTATGAAACAGTTGCGCCGCTCAATCCGCGGCTAGTCTATTGCTCGATCTCCGCCTACGGGCGCACCGGACCGTTTGCCTCGCGTCCCGGCTTTGATCCGATCACGCAGGCGGAAAGCGGCTTCATGTCGCTCAACGGATTTGCCGATGGTCCGGCGGTTCGCACCGGCCCGCCCATCGTGGACATGGCGACGGGGATGTCTGCCTGCAACGCCATCCTAATGGCGCTGCTGGCGCGGGATCGGCTCGGTCGCGGCCAGCATGTTGAGGTCGCCTTGTTCGACATCGCGATGGGGATGACGGGCTTCTACGGCATGGCTTATCTGATCAACGGCGAGAACCCTGGGCGGTTTGGTAACTCGCCGAGCGGGTCTCCTACTGTCGGCGTCTACGAGGCCTCCGATGGGCCGCTCTACATCGCGTGTGCCAATGACCGGCTCTATCGCAGATTGGTCGTCGAGGTGCTGAACAGGCCCGATCTCATCACCGACCCGCAGTTTGCCTCGCGCAAGGCGCGTTCCGAGAACAAGGAGCTTCTGCGGGCAGCCATCGCGGAGGTCTTCGCGAGCGATACTCTCGAGAACTGGATGACCAAGATGAAGCTGGCCAATATCCCGGTCGGCTATCTGCGGACGGTCGAGGAGGGGTTCAATGCACCGGAGGCGCGAGCGCGCCATCGCTTGAACCGGATTCCACATCGTACGGCAGAGTGGGTCCCGAACATCGAGCCGCCGATTGCCATGAGCTTGACCGGCCCGATTGATCCTGTGGCTGCTCCATTGCTGGGCGAGCACACGGAGCAGGTCTTGCGGGACACCCTCGGTTACGACGAGCGTCGGATATCCCAGTTCACCCAAAAGGGCGTCTTTGGCTCGGGCAAACCCTCGACGTCTGGCTGAGCCTGAGGGTTGAGTCCTGCAGGCCAGCCTCGCGCGGGTGGTGGATCACGGTTTGGCAATGCCGCCATCTTCGCGGCTTCGTATCTTCCCGGGCAGCCCGGGTTCAGGCGACCATACCCGGACAGCGCTGCCTCAGCTTGATTTGGCAAGGGTCTCGCCGCATAAATGTGTGAAAGCGAGGGATACGAATGGCGCCTGGTCAAGAGCCGAGCGTGGGCCGGCCCGGAGGGGCGCAATTCGATGAGCCTGCCCATGCGGCAATTGTCGCGAAGGCCCGCGCGCTCGTCCCACGGCTGCGAGAGCGGGCGGCGCGGACGGAGGAGTTGCGGCATCTGCCGCCCGAAACCGAGATGGATCTGCACGACGCCGGCCTGTTCCGAATGCTTCAGCCGAAGCGCATTGGCGGCGCAGAACTCGATTATGTCGCCCTGATCGATTGCGCGGACCTGCTCGGACAGGCGGACGCCTCGGTGGCATGGAATCTGGCCAATCTGGCGAGCCATCATTGGATGCTCGGCATGTTCGAGCCGACGGCGCAGGAGCTGGTCTGGGGCCGTGACCCGGACGCGCTGATCGCGTCCTCGTTCATTTTTCCCGCCGGACGTGCCAAGAGAGTCGAGGGCGGATACCGGCTCCATGGCAGCTGGCCGTTCTCCTCGGGCGTTGCCTCCTGCGCATGGAACATGCTTGCGAGCGTGGTCTACTCCGACGATGAGGCAGACGGCATCGAATATCGGATATTTCTGCTGCCGAAAGCCGACTACAAGGTCCTCGACACCTGGAATGTCGCGGGGCTCCGCGGGACAGGGTCCTGCGACGTGGAGGTTAGGGACGCTTTCGTGCCCGACGATATGACGGTCGCGGTCGGCGATCTTGACGGCGGTCCGACGCCGGGAAGCAAGCTCAATCCCAACCCGCTGTATGCGCTCCCGGTGTTCTCGCTATTTCCCTACGTCCTCTCTGGCGTCGCGCTGGGGAACGCGCAGGCGTGTCTCGACGATTATGCGGAGGTCGTCCGTCATCGCATTTCCACCTACAATCACGCCAGGCTGAGCGACTTTCAAAGCACCCAGATCAAGATCGCGGAGGCGTCGGCGAAGATCGACGCTGCACGCCTGATCATGCGCTCGGCCTGTCTGAATGCCATGGAGGATGCAAGGCGGGGTCATCTCCCCGATATGGCGATCAAGACCAGATATCGGCGCGACGGCGCCTTTTCAGTGAACTTCTGTACGGATGCGGTGTCGACGCTGTTTGCCGCGAGCGGAGCACGGGGCCTGTTCACGACGGGCGCGTTGCAGCGGCAGTTCCGCGATGCGCACGCGATCAATTCGCATCTCGCGTTCAATTTCGATGCAGCCGGGACCAACTATGGACGAGTGGCGTTAGGCCTGCCGTCCGAGAATCTCACGCTGTGAGGCCGGCCGATGAATGATCTGCCGAAGCAGCCGGCCGTTCCCGATCCGGCCAACGAACTCGCGAGCGACAACTCGCCGATCGATCCCCGTGATTTCCGCAGTGCGCTCGGCACCTACGCCACGGGGGTGACGATCATCACAGCCGCTGCGCCTGACGGCAAGCCCTATGGCCTGACGTGCAATTCGTTTGCCTCGGTATCGCTGAATCCGCCGCTGGTTCTTTGGAGCCTGGTCGTCTATTCCTCTAGTCTGACCATCTTCCAGAACGCCAGTCATTTCACGGTCAACGTTCTTGGCGTTTCGCAACAGGCGCTTGCGAGCAAATTCGCCAAGTCGTCTGATGACAAGTTCACCGGTGTCGACTGGACGCCGGGCCTCGGCAACGCGCCGGTGCTCGCCGAGAGCGTCGCCAATTTTCAATGCCGCTCGGTCAATCGCTATTACGGCGGCGACCACGTGATCTTTCTCGGTGCGGTCGAGGCCTATACTTACAATGCGAAGGAGCCGCTACTCTTCGCGCGCGGCGCGTTCGGCCGATTTCTCGCCGACGGCTAGCGCAAGCAGTCACTGCAAGCGTGCTTCAGTTCGCGCTCGACGGTTCACCGCTCCCCGCCGAAAGCTTGTAGATTTCGAGCGCATCCGCATCCGCGCCTCGCGCGGCCTTGGCGAGCCTGAAAAGTTGTCCGGCAAGCGAGGCCATGGGCACCGGCGTCGACGTCGTCTGCGCGACATCGGCGATCGTGTCGAGGTCCTTGAGCATTGTCGCAATGTGACCAAGCGGCGGTGAGTGAATGCCCTGAACCATTCGCGGCACGAATAGCTGCAACGGAATGGAGTCCGCGAAGCCGCCGGCGAGTGCTTCGGGCAAGCGGTTGGCATCGATTCCGGCGTTCACTGCAAGGCGTGTTGCCTCCGCAAGAACAGCCATCGCGCATCCGACGATCACCTGGTTGCACAGCTTTGTGGTCTGCCCCGCACCGGTCGGGCCCATGTGGGTGAACCTGCGTGCCATGGCCAGCACGTAGGGGCGGACCCGCTCGATATCGCCGGCTTTTCCGCCGGCCATGATGGCAAGCGTGCCTTCCTCGGCGCCCTTGGTACCACCGGACACCGGCGCATCGATCCAGCCCGCGCCGTTCGCAGCTAACAATCGCATTGCAAGGTCCCGTGCGGCATCGGGATGGATGGACGAGAAGTCGACCACGAGCTTACCCGCGCCGGGCGCAGTTGAGATGCTCTCGGGCCCGAAGATCACCTCTTCCACGGCAGCCACATCCGTCACGCACATGAAAACGATGTCCGAGCTCTCCATCAAGTCGCGTGGGCTGGCTGCGCGCCTGGCACCGGCTTCGACGAGCGCGGCCATCTTTCCTTCCGAACGGTTCCAGACAGTCACCTGATGGCCGGCGTTGAGCAGGCGCCGGCTCATCGGTGTCCCCATCAGCCCAAGGCCGAGATAGCCGAGCCGCTCGGCGCCTTGCGGGTTTGTCTTGCTTGCCTCAGCCATAGGTTGCCTCCATCTGACGCTGCGCGACGCTGCATCACCATACATGGCGAATCCCACGACGAAACCGCCCGGCCTGCATGGCTTGCTTGATTGTTTGAACCATGAAACATTTGCCGCGGTCGGGTTGGATGGCGCCGGTCGGCGCCTGGGCAGCGGAGTGGGCACGATGCGAACCGTTTCGAAGTGGATCCTGGCTTTGGGGGCGGCAGCGGCCGTGAGCGCGAGCGCGGGCCCGTCATGGGCGCAGCAGACAATTCGCGTCGGCTGGACGATTCCGGCCGAGGAATCCAAATACTGGATGATGCGACGCCCGGCTGAGTTTCCCAATATCGGCAAGACCTACAACATCGAATGGACCCAGTTTCAGGGCACCGCTCCGATGACGCAGGCCTTGGCGGCCGGCGCGCTGGATTGCGCGATCCAGGCGCCGCTGTCGCTCGCCAACGGCGTGGTTGGCGGCAACCTCAAAGCCTACATCGTGGCGCAGCACGTCTTCGAAAAGGCTGGTGGTTTCTCGGTCTACTGGGCTGTCATGGACGACTCCCCGATCAAGACGATCGCCGATCTCAAAGGCAAGACGGTCGGGATCTCCGTGATCGGCGGCGGCACCCAGGGCCCGTTCAATCTGTTGCTGAAGCAGAATGGCATCGATCCGGCCAAGGACATCAAGCTGGTCGAGGTGGGCTTTGCCGTCTCCGAAGATGCGTTGCGGCAGGGCCGCGTCGATGCGGTCAACATGAACCAGCCGTTTGCCGCGCGCGCGGAGGCAAAGGGTGGCACGCGCAAACTGTTCTCGCTGTCGCAGGCGATGCCCAACATCGTGCACATCCTGGAAGCCTGCCGTGCCGATTTCGTCGACAAGAACCCGGAACTGGTCAAGGCTTACGTGCGTGACATTACCTCCGGCATGAAGAAAGCTCTGGCGAACCGCGAAGAGACGTTGAAAGTCGTCAACGAAGTCCTGAAGGCACCTATTCCGGTTCTCGAGACCTATCTGCTCAAGGACAATGATTTCGGCCGCGATCCTGGTGCGGCACCGAATTTCCCCGCGATCCAGAAGATGCTGGACATCTACGCGGAGACGGGGATGCTGCCAAAATTGGATGTCGCCCAATTCAAGCATTCGACGATTGTCGCTCCGCTGCAATAGGCGATCGAGCGAATGAGCCGAGCGAGAAGGTCGCGGCGTCCAGGATGATCCGGGACGTTGCATGAAGAAGATGCACGTATGAAGAAGCTCCGATCTCGGATCACGACGGATGGCCTCGACCGCGCCCCGCACCGCGCGTTCATGCGCGCCATGGGGCTCGACGACGCTGCGATTGCCAAGCCGATGGTGGGCGTCGTCAGCATGAAGGGCGAACAGACACCCTGCAACATGACGCACGACTTTCAGGTCGCCGCGGCCAAGACCGGAATCGAGGAGGCCGGCGGCACGCCGCGCGAGTTTTCGACCGTATCGGTTTCCGACGGTATCAGCATGAATCACGAGGGGATGAAGTTCTCCCTTTTTTCGCGGGAGCTGATTGCCGACTCGATCGAAGCCGTCGTCCATGGTCTCGCCTACGATGCACTGATCGGATACGGCGGATGCGACAAGACGCTTCCCGGCGTGATGATGGGCATGGTCCGCTGTAACGTGCCGGCTATTTTCATCTATGGCGGCAGCGCGCTACCGGGCCGCGTGGACGGGCGGACCCTGACCGTGCTCGACTCCTATGAGGCTGTCGGCAGCTTCATGACCGGAGAGATCGACGGCGCCACGCTCGAGCGGATTGAGCGGGCCTGCCTGCCGACCATCGGCGCGTGCGCCGGCCAATTCACTGCTAACACCATGGGGATGGTCTCGGAGGCGATGGGCCTCACCATTCCTAACGTGTCGATGGTGCCGGGTGTCTATGCCGAACGCGCGCAGATATCCAGGCGGGCCGGGCGCCTCGTCATGGAAATGCTGGAGCGCGGCGGGCCTTTGCCGCGCGACATCGTGACGCGGAAATCGCTGGAAAACGGTGCGGCAATCGTAGCCGCCACGGGCGGTTCGACCAATGCTGCGCTGCATCTGCCGGCGATCGCGAACGAGGCCGGCATCGCATTCACGATCGATGATGTCGGCGAGGTTTTTGCCAGGACGCCGCTGATCGGAAACCTGCGGCCTGGAGGCAAATATACGGCGAAAGATGTCTACGATATCGGCGGCGCCGCCGTGGTGATCAGGGAGCTGATCCAGAGCGGGCATATCGATGGCAGTTGCCTGTCGATCACAGGCCGTACGCTTGCCGAAGAATATGGCGCCGCCAACGCTCCTGACGGAGAGGTCGTTTACGCGACTTGCGCGCCGATCATGCCAGATGGCGGCGTCGCTGTGCTGAAGGGAAACCTCTGTCCCGACGGCGCGGTCATCAAGGTCGCGGGCCTGAAGAGTCAGTTCTTTGAAGGCGTGGCGCGCGTTTTCGAAGACGAGGAGGCCTGCGTCGCTGCGGTTCGTGATCGCACCTATCAGGCGGGCGAGGTTCTCGTGATCCGAAATGAGGGGCCGGTGGGCGGCCCCGGCATGCGCGAGATGCTCGGCGTCACCGCGCTGATCTATGGACAAGGCATGGGCGAGAAGGTGGCCCTGATCACGGATGGACGCTTCTCTGGCGCCACGCGCGGAATGTGCATCGGCTATGTGTCTCCCGAGGCCTTCGTCGGCGGTCCGCTGGCGCTGGTTCGCGATGGCGACAGGATCCGGATCGATGCTGCGAACCGGCGGATGGATATGCTGGTCGACGAGCAGGAACTCGCTGCTCGCCGGCACGATTGGAAGCCGCGTCCGCCTCGTCACCGCGCCGGGGCGCTGGCGAAATATGCGCGATTGGTTGGCCAGGCACCGGGCGGTGCCGTGACGCATGAGGGGCCCGCAGAATGGCCCTGGTTCGGATGATACGGCGCACCTGCCCGAAAACAGCCAATGGTCTGGCAAGTTTCTTGCTAAGCTCGCGTCGCTGACGAAGGATGTTCAGCAAGCCTGTTGCGCAGGTTTCGCGCGAATGAAGTGAGACGGGATGAAGGTAGTGCCTTCGAGATCGAGCGAATGGGTGAGACCGGTGACGCCGCAAAAACCGGCTTCTGCAATCATCGAGATCGAGAGCGTCTCGCAGGTATTTCAGACCTCGGCGCGCAAGGACCATGTGGCGCTATCGGACATCTCGCTGGCAATCGAGGAGGGAGCCTTCGTCTCCATCCTTGGTCCGTCCGGCTGCGGCAAGTCGACATTGCTTTACGTCGTCGGCGGCTTCGTCAGCCCGACCAGCGGCTCAGCAAGGATCAGGGGACGGACGATCACGGGACCAGGGCCGGATCGCGGCCCGGTATTTCAGGAATTCGCGTTGTTTCCGTGGAAGACCGTGCTTGGCAATGTGATGTATGGCCCTCGCCAGCAGGGCGTGCGCACCACCGAGGCGGAAGCACAGAGCCGGGCCTTGATCGAAATGGTCGGGCTCAAGGGCTATGAGAACTTCTATCCCAAGGAGCTGTCCGGCGGCATGAAGCAGCGCGTAGCGCTGGCTCGAACGCTGGCTTACCATCCTGAGGTTCTGTTGATGGACGAGCCGTTCGGCGCGCTCGATGCTCACACGCGAACGCGGCTGCAGAACGATCTGTTGAATATCTGGGAGCGTGATCGCAAGACGGTGCTGTTCGTCACGCATTCTGTGGACGAAGCGGTTTTCCTGTCAGACAAGGTCGTGATGATGTCGAAGTCTCCCGGCCGCATCCGCGAGGTTATCGACATCGATCTGCCGCGGCCGCGCCGCCGCAGCGAGCTGCTGCTCGATCCACGCTACCAGAAATACGTTGTCGATATCGAGCGGATGTTCGACGAGACCGACCCTGTCGGGTCTCCGTCATGATGTCGCCCGCCGCCCTGGCGAGACGTGCTGCCCCGGTGCTTGCCTGCATCGGATTGCTCGCGATCTGGCAGGCGGCGTCCCTCGCGTTGAAGAATGACAGCTTTCCGACGGCGATCGAAGCAATTCGTGCAATCCCGGACATTCTCGGGGACAAGGAATCACTGATCAACATCCTGGCCTCGCTCCGCCGCATGGCGATCGGGTTCGCGGTCGCGGTGCTGGTTTCGATTCCGCTCGGCCTGTTGATGGGCCGCAGCCGGGCCGTCGCGGCGTTCTTCAATCCACTCCTGATGGTGATCTACCCGGTGCCGAAGGCCGCCTTGATGCCGATCATCATGCTGTGGCTCGGCGTCGGCGACATCACGAAGACGCTGGTGATCTTCCTCGGTGTCAGCCTGCCCGTGATCTATCACAGCTTCGAGGGCGCCAAGGCGGTGGAAGAGAAGATGCTATGGTCGGGCGCCGCGATGGGGCTTTCGCCTGCGCAACGGCTGGTCCGGATCGTACTGCCGGCGGCGCTTCCAGAAATTCTAACCGGTTGCCGCACCGGACTCGTGCTGGCGCTGATCACGATGATCACCAGCGAGATGATCGCCCGTCAGTCCGGCGCCGGTAACATCTTGTTCAACGCCCTCGACATGGGCCAATACGACACCGTGTTCGCGATGATCATCATCGTCGGCGCGATGGGAATATGCCTGGATGCGATCTTCGAGCGGGTCCGCGCAAGGCTGGTGCGCTGGTCTGAACCGCAGTTCGACATGCCGCTGAGCTTTTCATGATGCCGCAGCTTCGCTCCACCAGCATCATCCTCGGGCTCGCGCCGATCGTGCTGGTGATCGCGCTGTGGCAAGGCCTTGTATCATTTGGCTTCGCGCCTGCGGTCTTGCTGCCGCCGCCGGGATACGTCTTCAGTAGGCTGCTTCAGCAACTCCTGACGTGGACGTTCCAGCAGGAGATCGCGGCGACTCTGATCCGGCTGTTTGCCGGTTTTGCGATTGCGGTCGTGCTCGGTGTCAGCATCGGCATCGCCGCTGCCGCCAATCCGGCTATCAACGCCGTGGTTCGGCCGATCGTTCGCGTGCTTGCACCCTTGCCAAAGGTCGCGCTCTATCCAGCATTGCTGCTGCTGCTCGGCTTCGGTCACGGATCGAAGATTACGCTGGTGGCGGCGGATGCACTCTTTCCCATTCTGTTGTCTACCTATTACGGCGCGTCAACGGTGGAGCAGAAGCTGATCTGGTCGGCCATGGCGGCGGGAACGCCGCGCTATGAGATCCTGTTCAAGGTGGTGCTGCCTGCCGCGATGCCGTCGATTCTGACCGGTTGCCGGATCGGCCTTGTCATTTCCTGCATCGTGGTGTTTCTGGCGGAGATGATCACGTCGAGCGACGGGCTCGGACATGTCCTCGTCACGGCGGCTCGGACCTTTCAGGCCGTCGATATGTTCGTGCCGCTGATCACGATCTCGCTGCTGGGCCTGATCCTCAATGGCCTGCTGGGGGCAGTGCGCGCGTACCTGCTGCGGGGCTTCCCCGAAGCATGAACTGACGAAGAAGAAACAGGAAAGACCGGGAGTAGACCATGCTGGCTGATCGCATCGAGGCAAAATGGATCGACGCATTTTGCGAGATTTTCGAGCGATGCGCCGTCAAGGCCGGCGATACTGCGGCGATCCTCTCGGAAACCCAGTCACGTGCGTTGAATGTTCATCTGGCGGAGCTCGCGCTGCTGCGGATGGGCGCGCGACCGTTTCACGTGGTCATGCCGACCCCGCGTAACCGGAATATCGTTCCTGTTCGCTCGACAGGGGCGAGCGAGGCGATCCAGCGGCTCGGCCCGGTCATCACTGCGCTTCAACAAGCCGGCTTTGTGGTGGATTGCACCATAGAGGGACTGATGCATGCGGTGGAGACACCCGAGATCCTCAAAGCCGGCGCGCGCATCCTGGTGATCTCCAACGAGCATCCCGAAGCGCTGGAGCGGATGGTGCCGGATTCCGCGCTCGAGAAGCGCGTTCGCGCGGCGGCGAAGATGCTGCGCGGGACCAAGCGGATGCGGGTGACGTCAAAAGCCGGCACGGCGCTCGACGTCGATATGGTCGGCGCGTCCACGGTCGGCGTGTGGGGGTGGACGGACAAGCCCGGTACGCTGGCGCATTGGCCCGGCGGCATCGTCGTCAGCTTCCCCAAGAGCGGAACGATCAACGGCACGCTGGTGATGGCGCCCGGCGACATCAACCTGACCTTCAAGCGTTACCTGACCTCGCCGGTGAAGATGACGCTGAAGGACGATTATGTCGTCGAGCTGGAAGGCGAGGGCACGGATGCCGCAATGATGCGTGCCTATCTTGCCGCCTGGGGCGATCGGGAAGCCTATGCGGTGTCGCATGTCGGCTTCGGCATGAATCCCGGCGCGCGCTACGAGGCACTGTCGATGTATGACCAGCGCGACACCAACGGCACGGAAATTCGCGCCGTCTCCGGCAACTTCCTGTTCTCGACCGGTGCCAACGAATTCGCCGGCCGTTACACGGCGGGCCATTTCGATCTGCCGATGATGGGGACGACGATCGAGCTCGACGGCATTGCGGTGGTGCGCGAAGGGGTGCTGCAGGACGTCTTCGGCTAACCGCGATCGAGCACTGGTGGCCGCGCCAGGTCAAAGTGCCGAAGCAAATCGACCATGGCCTGAAGCCGTTTTGCCCGATAGGCGTCGATGTCCATACCTGAATAATCGAGAAAGCCTGCGCCCGTTCGCAGGCCGATCCGGCCCTCCTGCATGTTCCGCGAAATGACCTCCGGCGCACGATAGCGGTCGCTGCCGAGTGCGCCTTCGAGATAGCGGCTGGCGTAGTACAAAATGTCGCCGCCACCCCAGTCGATGAATTCGAGCAGCCCGAGCACGGCGTAGCGGAAGCCGAAGCCGTAGCGGATCGCCTTGTCAATCTCCTCGGCGCTGGCGACGCCTTCCTCGACCATGCGCGCGGCCTCGTTCATCGCCAGCGCCTGGATGCGCGGAACGATGAATCCGGGCGTCGCCGCGCAGACCACCGGGACCTTGCCGATGCCTTCGAGTAGCGCCTTGACCGCCTCGACGATGCCTGGATCGGTGGCCTTACCGGGCGAAATCTCCACAAGCGGAATCAGATAGGCTGGATTGAGCCAATGCACATTGAGGAAACGGCGGGGATTCACGATCGCGCCTGAGAGGTCGTCGACCAGGATGGTCGACGTGGTCGATGCGATGATCGTATCTGGGCCGACTTGTTGTGAGGCCGCCCCCAGCACATCCCGCTTGAGCTCGACGATCTCGGGGACCCCTTCGAAGACTATTCCAGCATTGGACAGTGCCGCATCGCTCTGGCTGGCCGGCACCACCGAGACCCGCGCGATGAGCGGGTCGACATCCGACTCGGTCAGTAGTCCCAGCTTCGACAGGCTGGCAAAGGTCTTCCTGATTTCGCCGAGCGCATCTGCCTCCAGCCTCGCGAAATCTTCGGCTGGACGGGCCTTGATGTCGATCATCGTGACCATATGCCCCGCGTAGGCGAACGCGACGGCGATGCCGCGGCCCATGCGGCCGGCCCCGAGACAGGCGATGGTGGTTCGGCTGGTCATCGGTCAAAATCCCCCGCGAAGAAGCGTCTGCAAAGCGGCCTTGTCGAGATTGCCGAGGCCCAGCGTCTCGAGGGTTCGGCCGCCTTGCGTAAAATCCTCACCGCAGATTGCACCACCGATGGCCAGAAATCCTTTGGCCAGCGGCGTAGCCACGCCCGCCAGGCCGGCGACGGAGACCAGCAGCGATAGCCCAAGCCGCAAATCCTCTCTCATGTAGCGATGCTCGGTCAGCACGATCCGCTCGCGCCAGTCGCCGGAATCGGTCAGCCGGTCATGCGAGCCGCGGCCGTACATCCAGATCTCGCCTTCCTTGGCATAATGATGGGCGAGCGGAAAATGCGGTGCGCCATATCCGAGCGCCTCACGCACGGCCATTCGTTCGGAGTCGAGCGCGTCGGTGACCCGGCGAATCGCGGCTTGCGTTCCTTCCTTGTGGATGTCCCACTTCTCGAAATGCTCGATCGGACCTGCATTCATTACGATCAGCGGCGGATGGATGATCGGGCCTGCGTTCATCAGTGCGCCGGAGAGAGCATCTCCGCACGGCTCGATTGCGCCGGGGAAAGCCTGTCCAATCACTTCAAGTGCGCGCGGCGCTTGATCAAGCGGGAAAACGCCGACCGGCAGTCGCTTGGCGCGGATGGTGATCGCGACCTCGAACGGGCCGTGCTTGCGGGTCAGCCAAGGCAAGGTCCCGGTTTCGGCAAAGCACGCCTTGGCGCGGTTGCCGGCATCCCGCGCGGCCTGGGCGAAGATCATCGAGCCGAACGTGGCCGGCGGCAGAAACACGACCTGTCCGTCCCGCAGATGTGGAGCAAGCAGGCGCGCAATATCAGGCTGCGCGAAGGCGGGGGCGGGGCACAGGATCAGCTCTGCGCCGTTGACGGCCTCGGCGATATCGGTCGTGACCAGCGCCAGTTTCACGTCGTGACGGCGGTTATGATCCTTCACCAGGATGTGCGAGCCGGCGGCGCGATGTGCTGCGACCTGATCCGCGTCGCGGCGCCAGAGCCGGACCTCATGTCCCGACAGCGCAAAATCGCCCGCGGCCGCGAAAGAGCCGTTCCCCCCACCCAGAACCGCAATCTTCAAGATGCTTCTCCTTGCGTGCGCGATTGCGCATCAAGCTGCTTCAGCAGGAAATGCTGGACCTTGCCCAGCGCTGTGCGCGGCAGGTCGGTGACGAAAACGACGTCGCGCGGAACCTTGTAGCGGGCGAGTTGGGCCTGAAGATGTATTTTCAATGCGTCTGCTTCGAGCCGACAGCCGGATCGCGGGATCACGTAGGCGATGGGCACCTCGTCCCAGCGTGGATCGGGCCGGCCGATCACAGCGCATTCGCTGACATCGGGATGTTCCAGCAGGACGCGTTCGACCTCCGCCGGATAGATGTTCTCGCCGCCGGAAATGATCATGTTCTTCTTGCGGTCGCGCACCCAGAAATAGCCGTCCGCGTCGCACAGGCCGATATCGCCGGTACGATACCAGCCGTCGTGCAGCGCATCGCGCGTGGCGTCCGCATTGCCCCAATATTCGAAGAACACGTTGGGGCCGCGCACCGCGATCTCCCCCGGTGCGCCCGCCGGCACCTCGTTGCCGGCGTGATCGATCACTTTCGCTTCGCAGCACAGTCCGGCAAGTCCGGTCGATCCCGCGCGCGAAAGATCGCCACCAAGCCGGGTGTAGACTGCGATGGGACAAGTTTCCGTCGAGCCGTAGACCTGAAGCACGGGTACGCCGCGCGCTACGAAGCGGTCGATCAGATGCGGCGGCACGATGGTCGAGCCGGTCGCGACGGCTTTGAGTGACGAAAGGTCGGTCGTGGGCCAGGCGGGATGCTCGCTCACCGCCTGGATGATCGCCGGCACCATCACGCTCAAGGTCGGCCGTTCCCGTTCGATGGCTGCAAGCGCGGTGTCCGGCGTGAAGCGTGCGTGAACCGTGACCGTCGCGCCCAGCTGGAGCGCCGCCGTGGTCTGGATGTTGAGGCCACCGACGTGGAAGAACGGTAGCAGCGTCAGCACATGGTCATCGGACGTCATGTTGTGCATGTGCTGACTCATGACGCCGTTCCAGAACAGCGCCTCCTGGCGCAACACCGCGCCTTTTGGCCGTCCGGTCGTTCCCGACGTGTAGACAATGAGGAGCGGGCAGGAGAGATCGGTGTGCGGGTTGCGGCCGGTGCCCCGGCTTCGAGCCAACAGGTTTTCGAACGTCGTGCCGCGGGGCGGCTCGAAATCGAGCCCGACGATTGCGGTTCCCTCAAGCTCGGCAAGTACCCCCTCAAATGCCTGCTCGAGCACCAGGACCTTGGCGCCGGCATCGTTGAGGATGAAAAGCTGCTCGGCGACAGCGAGCCGCCAGTTCAGGGGCACCAGCATCGCGCCGAGCCGCGCGCAGGCATAGAGCAGAACCAGATAGTCCGGCCGGTTCAGGCTGAGGATCGCAACGCGGTCGCCCCTGACGACGCCGAGCTCCTGCTTCAACGTCGCCGCCGTCCGCTCGATGCGTGCAGCGAATGCCGCATAGCTCAACCGTTCGCCCTCGAAGGCGATGGCTGTCTTGTCTGGCGCGAACGCCGCGTTGCGATCGATCAGACTGCAGAGGTCCACCGTCAGTCGTCCGTTTCGCCGGCCTCGTACAGCGCCTCGCGCCCGATCCGGTCGAGGCAGAGCTCGGCTGTCCAGGGCAGCATCAGCGAGCCGCAGCGGCTATCGCGATAGATGCGCTCGAGCGGCAACGAGCGCAGCATGGCCTGTCCGCCGCAGGTGCGGATCGCGAGCGCGGCGAGCTCATTGGCGCCCTCCATCACAGAATATTGCGCGGCATAGGCGCGCAGCACCTGCTCCTTGCTCGGGTTGGCGCGCGCCTCGGTGACGGCCTGGAACCAGATCGCCTTGATCTGCTCGAGCTTGATCTGCATCTGCGCGACCGCAATCTGCTTGGTCGGATACATCCTGCGCTTGACCGGCGGCATGCCCGGCACTTCGCCGCGCAGATATCGCACGGTGAAGTCATAGGCGGCCTGAGCAAGGCCCATATAGGTCGGCGACAGCGTAAGGAACATGTGCGGCCAGCGCATCGCGGCCTGGAAATAGACGCCGCGCGGCATCAGCGCCGAATCTGCCGGCACGAACACGTCCTTGAACAGCAGCGTGCGCGAGACCGTTCCGCGCATGCCGAGCGGATCCCAGTCGCCGACGACCGAAACGCCTGCCGATTTTGCGGGGATGGCGAGGTAAAGCGTATTGCGGCGCGAAGCCTTCTCGCCTTCCTCGATCTCCGTGCAGAGAACGCCGTAATAGTCGGCATGGCCGGAGAGTGATGCAAAGATCTTCTTGCCGTTGACGATCCAGCCACCCTCGACCGGCCTTGCTTCCGTGCCGAAAGCGACGCCGCCTGCCGCTGCCGCACCGCCCTCCGAGAAAGGCTGCGAATAGATCGCGCCGTCCTCGACGATACGCTTGTAGTGGACTGCACGCCGCTGCTCGTGCTCGGCACGGGTCTCTGCATCCATGTCGAGATCGTCGGCGAGCGGGCCCGACCACAGCGTCGAACAGACATGCATGTTCCAGGTGAGCGCAGTCGCGCCGCAATAGCGGCCGATTTCGGCTGCCGCCAGTGCGTAGGTTTGATAATTCGCGCCGAGTCCGCCATGCTTCTTGGGCACGGCAATACCAAGCAGGCCGACGCGATGCAGGTCGCGATAATTCTCGGACGGGAAGATCGCCTCGCGATCGTAGGTCGCGGCGCGGCCGGCGAATACGCTCTGGCCGATCTCGCGCGCCCGCGCGATGATGCCGGCCTGCTCGTCGCTCAGTCGGAATGCAACGGGATCGAAGATCGGCGCATCCAGCGCAACCTTGTCGGTCGCGCCGATGGTCTTGCTGACTTGCATGGTCATCGCGCAGTCATCCTACGTGTTGGTCGCGACGGAATTCAGGAACCGGCCGAGCGCCTCGTTAAAGGCATCGGGACGCTCCAGGTTGGCGAGATGGCCGACACCGGCCAACTCGACATACTCGGCAGATGGAATGTAGGTCGCCGTCTTCGCCATCATCGGCGCTGGCGCGTTGTTGTCCTTGGAGCCGGACAGCAGCAGCGTCGGTATGGAAATATCCTTGAGGGTGCTGCGTTGGTCGAAGCCGATCAAGGCCAGCATCATGGCGCGATAGCTCGCCTCGGGCACACTTGCCATGCACTCGCGTGCAAGCTCCATTCCCCTGGGATCAGGATCGTCGCCCACCAGTTCCTTCACCAGAGAGGGCGCCAGCGACTTCATCGTTTCGCCGCGATCGAGCGGCCCGAGCCGTGCGGCGATAAACGATTTCTGCCAATCGCCGTCGGCCTTGCCGAACGCCGGGCTGGTCTGCGCCAGCACGATCGCGCGCGCCAGTTTTGGGGAGTGCACCAGCCATTTCTGGACGATCATGCCGCCGATGGAATGGCCGACCAGAATCGGCCTGCTCGCACCAAGCTGCTCGATGAATCGCTGAAGCGCATCCGCCAGGGCAGCGATGCTGACGCTGGCGAGCGGCGCCGATCCGCCATAGCCGGGCATGTCCCATGCAATCGCGTGGAAGCGGTCGCCGAATGTCGCAAGCTGCTGCAGCCAGGCCCGTGCCGCACCGCCGATGCCATGCAGGAAAATCAGAGGTGTCCCGCCCGGATCGCCCGCTGCTTCATAGGCGAAGCGGCCGTCCTTTGTTATCATTGGCGCAGGCTGCGACACGCGACATCCTTTTGCTTGGCCCTTCGATGCTAACAGGCCTGTGAGGGATGGGAAGAGATAATTTTATACTTAAAGCAATTTTCGGGCCGGTCTTCGGCGTGCCGCCTTTCGCGGGGTCGCGTCGAGCTTTGTTTGCAAAAGTTTGAAGGTTAAAATATATCGAGAGGGCGATCAGCAGAATGCAAGGAAGCCAGCATGTCCGGATTACCGCATTCGCCGCACGCGCTGGTGACCGGTGGCGGTCGCGGCATCGGTCGCGCCATCGCAGCAGCGCTCGTCGAGGCCGGTGCCACGGTGACCGTCCTTGGGCGGAACGCTGCGATGCTTGAACAGGCCGTCAGCGCAGGCGCCGCGCATTTTGCGGCCGTCGCCGACGTCTCGGACGAAACCTCATTGAAAGCCGCCATCGCTCAAGCAAGTGCGCGGCAGCCGATCGATATCCTGATCGCCAACGCGGGAAGCGCCGAGTCCGCGCCGTTCTCCAAATCCGACAGTGCCCTGTTCGCGCGCATGATGGATGTCAATTTCATGGGCGTGGTCCATGCTGTCAGCGCTGTGCTGCCCGGGATGAAGGATCGTCCCTATGGCCGTATCGTCGCGATCGCGTCGACAGCGGGGCTCAAGGGATATGCCTATGTCAGCGCCTACACCGCGGCCAAGCATGCTGTGGTCGGTCTCGTGCGTTCCCTTGCCATTGAAATGGCTGGCAGCAACGTGACCGTCAACGCGGTGTGCCCCGGTTTCACCGACACGGATCTGGTCGCCGGCAGCATCGAGAGCATCATGAAAAAGACGGGCCGTAGCCGCGAGCAGGCCGTTGCCGAGCTCGCGAAGCATAATCCGCAGGGGCGGTTGATCTCTCCTCAGCAGGTCGCGGATGCCGTGGTGTGGCTGTGCGGCGAGGGCGCCGGCGCAATCACCGGGCAGGCGATCGCTGTTGCCGGTGGTGAGATTTAGCGCGCATGGCACCGGCACGGAACAAGAAAGCCAAGGAGATCGTATGAGCAGACCAGCCAATCCCGTGACCTTACCGCTTGCGGACTATTCGCCGCAGCACTTCCTGCTGGCCGTGGTCGATGGTGTTGCAACCGTGACGCTCAATCGTCCGGAACGGAAGAATCCGCTGACCTTCGAGAGCTATCGCGAACTCACTGATTTCTTTCGCGCCTGCGCGTTCGACGATGCGGTCAAGTCCATCGTCGTGACCGGCGCTGGTGCCAATTTCTCGTCCGGCGGCGATGTGTTCGAGATCATCGGTCCGCTCGTGAAGATGGACACCAAGGGGCTGACGGCGTTTACGCGGATGACCGGCGACCTCGTCAAGGCGATGCGGGCCTGCCCGCAGCCGATCGTTGCCGCGGTTGAAGGCATCTGCGCCGGGGCGGGCGCGATCATTGCCATGGCGTCGGACATGCGGCTTGCGGCGAGCGGGACCAAGGTCGCATTCCTCTTCAACAAGGTGGGCCTTGCCGGTTGTGACATGGGCGCCTGCGCGATCCTGCCGCGGATCATCGGACAGTCCCGCGCTTCCGAGTTGCTCTACACTGGCCGGTTCATGACCGCGGAGGAGGGCGAGCGCTGGGGCTTCTTCAGCCGCCTCGTCACCCCGGAGCAGGTGTTGCCCCAGGCGCAGCTACTGGCCAAGCAGATTGCTGAGGGACCGACCTTCGCCAACACCATGACCAAACGGATGCTGGCCATGGAATGGGCGATGTCGGTGGAGGAGGCGATCGAGGCGGAAGCCGTTGCTCAGGCGCTGTGCATGACGACGGCCGATTTTGAACGGGCCTTCGAGGCCTTTGCCAACAAGGTCAAGCCGGTCTTCAGGGGCGATTAAACGGGGGCTTTGCCGGCAGCCTGCCGCAATGGGGACTTGCGCGAGATTATTTTAGGCTTAAAATAGTTTGGCCGGGTTGAATTGGCGAGGCTCCCATGAAAGTCGCGATCATCGGTGGCGGACCTGCGGGTCTCTACGCTGCAATCCTGCTGAAGAAGCAGCGGCCGAGCGCTGAGATCGCGGTGTACGAGCGCAACCGCGCCGACGACACCTTCGGCTTCGGCGTGGTGTTCTCGGACGCCACCCTCGATAATTTCGAGAAGCACGATCTTCCGAGCTATCGCCGCATCACCCAGGAATTCGCCTACTGGGATGACATCGCCGTGCACTTCCGCGGAACGGTCCATCGCGTCGGCGGCAACGGCTTTTGTGGCTGCTCGCGGCAGAAGCTGCTCCTGATCCTCCAGGCGCGCGCGCGCGAACTGGGGGTGGTCCTGAATTTCGAAGCGGACGTCGAGGACGAATCCCGCTTCGCGGACGCCGATCTGATCCTGGTCGCGGACGGCATCAACAGCCGTTTTCGCGACAAATACGTCGATTATTTCGCGCCGGAAGTCGATCTCCGTGCCAACAAGTTCGCCTGGATGGGCTCGACCAGGCCGCTGGATGCCTTCACCTTCATCTTCCAGGAGACGGAGTGGGGGCCGTTCATCGCTCATGCCTATCAATATGAAGCCGGCCACTCGACTTGGATTTTCGAGACCGATCCCGACACGTTCGAACGCGCCGGGCTGACAGGGCTGAACGAGACCCAGTCGGCTACGCGAATGGCCGAGATCTTCGGCTGGTTCCTCGGTGGGCATCAACTGCTCACCAATCGTTCGACGTGGCGCAATTTCCCGATGATCCGCAGCAAGCGCTGGGTCAAGGACAACATGGTTCTGCTCGGCGACGCCAAGGCGAGCGCGCATTTCTCGATCGGCTCGGGCACCAAACTTGCGATGGAAGACGCGATTGCGCTGGCTGACGCCATGGAGAAGGCGCCCAGCATCAAGGTGGCGCTGGACTTCTATGAGCACGGCCGCCGCGAAGAGGTCGAGAAGACGCAGCACGCCGCCGACGTCTCGCTGGTCTGGTTCGAGCATGTCGACCGCTTCTGGGATTTCGATCCCGTGCAGTTCGCCTTTGGCGTGATGACGCGCTCGAAGGCGATCACCTATGACAATCTGAAGCTTCGCGCCCCTGACTTCGTGGCGGAGGTCGAAAGATCGTTTGCCAAGCGTGTTCGTGACAGCGGTTTCGACGTGGACACCGAGAAGCCGATGGTGCCGCTGTTCCAGCCCTTCCGGCTGCGCGAGATGGAGATCGCCAATCGCGCCGTGGTGTCGCCGATGTGCATGTATTCGGCGAAGGAGGGCGTGCCGACCGATTTCCATCTGGTGCATTACGGATCGCGCGCGATCGGTGGTGCCGGCCTGATCTTCACGGAGATGACCTGCGTTGCCCGCGACGCCCGCATCACGCCCGGCTGCACAGGACTGTGGAACGACGAGCAGGAGGCGTCCTGGCAACGCATCGTTGATTTCGTCCATGCCAATTCAGCCGCAAAAATCTGCCTGCAGCTGGGGCACGCCGGGCGCAAGGGTGCGACCAAGCTGATGTGGGAGGGCATGGACCGTCCGCTCGAGGAGGGCGGCTGGGAGGTGTGTTCTGCGTCGCCGCTGCCCTATTTCCCCGACAGCCAGGTTCCGCGCGAGCTCGATCGCGCCGGCATGAATGCAGTGAAGGACGCTTTCGTCGCGGCGGCCGAGCGCGGCGAGCGCTGTGGCTTCGACATGCTCGAACTGCACTGCGCCCACGGCTATCTGCTTGCGAGCTTCATCTCGCCGCTGACGAACACCCGGACGGATGAGTATGGCGGCTCGCTCGAAAACCGTTTGCGCTTCCCGCTCGAAATCTTTGAGGCGCTGCGGACCGTATGGCCGTCGCACAAGCCGATGTCGGTGCGCATTTCTGCGACCGACTGGGCCGAGGGTGGCATCGGCGGCGACGATGCGGTGGCGATCGCGCGGGCTTTTGCCGAAGCCGGCGTCGATCTCGTCGACGTCTCGACCGGGCAGACCGTGCGCGATGCGCAGCCGATCTATGGGCGCATGTTCCAGACGCCGTTCTCCGATCAGGTCCGCAACGAGGCGCGCGTGGCCACCATGTGCGTCGGCAACATCACGACGGCGGACCAGGCCAACACCATCCTGGCTGCCGGCCGGGCGGACCTCGTCGCGCTCGGGCGGCCGCATCTGGTCGATCCCTCCTTCACCATGCGGGCGGCAGCCTGGTACGGGGCGGACGACGCGTTCTGCCCGCCGCAATATCTTCCCGGAAAAGATCAGATTTTCCGCAACAGCGTGCGCGACCGGCAGGATCTCGAGGAGCTGAGAATTAAGGCTAAGCCCAAGACCCGGGCCGAGCTCAAGGCGGAGGCGACAAAGCCGCTTGCGGCCGAGTGACCGCCCGTGCGACTTTGGCCGCATTGCCTGGTGTGTACCGAGTGGAGTGAGGGCGATGAAGGCGATTATCGTCGGTGGCGGTATCGGTGGTCTCACCACCGCATTGATGCTGCGTTCGCGGGGCCTCGCTTGCGAGATTTTCGAGCAGTCCGACACTATCCGCGAGCTTGGCGTTGGCATCAACACGCTGCCCCATGCCATGCGCGAGTTGGCAGGCCTCGGTCTGCTCCAACAGCTTGACGATGTCGCGATCCGCACCGACCAGCTCTATTACCTCAACCGTCACGGCCAGGAAGTCTGGCGCGAGGCCCGCGGCATCGACGCCGGCCACGATGTGCCGCAATTCTCGATCCATCGCGGTCGCCTTCAAGGCGTCATCCATCGGGCCGTCGATGAGCGGCTCGGGCCGGAGGCCATCCATACCGGCTGCCGCCTCGGCGCCTTCACGCAGGACGAGGGCGGCGTCACCGCTTACTTCTTCGATCGCGCTGGCGTGCACATCCATACCGCGCGCGGCGACATCCTGATCGGTGCCGACGGCATCCATTCGCGGGTCCGTGACACGCTGTTCCCGAGCGAGGGGCCGCCGTGCTGGAATGGCCTGATGCTGTGGCGCGGTGCGCGGGATTGGCCGCTATTCCTCACCGGCAAGTCGATGATCGTTGCCGGCGGGCTCAACGCCAAGGTGGTGATCTATCCCATCGCGGAGGGGTCAAGCCCGGCGAGCCGTCTCACCAACTGGGCGGTGCTGGTGAAGGTCGGCGAGGGCAATGCCCCGCCGCCACGCAAGGAAGACTGGTCCCGGCCGGGCCGTCGCGAGGAGCTGATGCCGCATGTGGCGCGCTTCTCGGTGCCTTACGTTGACGTGAAGAGCCTGATCTCGGCCACGCCCGAGTTCTACGAATATCCGACCTGCGACCGCGATCCGTTGCCCTATTGGTCGTCGGGCAGAGTCACGCTGCTCGGCGATGCCGCGCATCCGATGTATCCGGTTGGCTCCAACGGCGCTTCGCAGGCCATCCTCGATGCGCGCTGCCTTGCCGACGCGCTGGTGCGCGCCGAGCATCCGCGCCAGGCGCTGCTTGAATACGAGAAGAAGCGGCTGCCCATGACCGCGGACATCGTCCGCTCCAACCGGCGCGGCGGCCCCGAGGGCGTCATCGACGCCGTCGAGCAGCTCGCGCCTGATGGTTTTGACAATGTCGACAACGTGCTGAGCTATTCTCAGCGCGAGGCGATCGTGCGCGGCTATGCCACCAAGGCCGGCTTCGCCGCAGTGCCGGGACTTGCGGCGGTGAGGGCGTGAATTGCGCTGCTAGCCGCCGGGAGGCGGCGGCAGGAAGTGGATGTTGAACTCGGCGGCCATCGCCACCACGTCCTCGGGCTTCTGTTCTTTCATGTTGTGAAGGCCCCAGAACAGGTCGAACAGCTTGCGGGTCGGTGACACCCAGAACAGCACCTTCGCGGTCTGCTCCGATTTGTTGAAGATGCCGTGCGGCACGCCCATGCCGAGCCGAATCAGGTCGCCTGCGGTCGCCTGCGACTCGGAATTGCCGAGCATGAAATCGAGCTTGCCCTCCAGCATGTAGAGGTACTCATCCTGGTCGGGATGAATGTGCGGCGGTACGAACGTGCCCGGCGGCAGCGTCGCATGCCAGGAGAAGCTGTGTTCTGTGTTGCTCTTCGGCACATAGGTCTGGCCGAGGATGTTCCAGGAGATGCCCTGGATCCCCTCATTGGCGCGCGTGATGCCGGTGATTTCGCTTTTCATTGTGATCCTCCCTCGACGCGACGTGCGGCTTAGTTCGCCGCCTTGCAGTCCTTGGCGTAGCGGTCGCCGTAATTCTCAAAGACCTTCTGGACGATCTCGGTCTGGAACTTGCCGTCCGTGCGCTTGGCGACCTTGGTCAGGTAGAAATCCTGGATCGGATAACCATTGGTGTTGAACTTGAAGGCGCCGCGCAGCGAGGTGAAGTCGGCCTTTTTCAGAGCGGCCGCAACCGCGTCCTTATTGGAGAGGTCGCCCTTCACGGCCTTGACGGCGCTGTCGATCAGCATCGCGGCATCATACGCCTGGAACGCGTAGGTGCCGGGCACGCCGTTATAGGCGGCCTCGTAGGCGGCGACGAACTTCTTGTTCTGGGGATTGTCGAGATTGGGCGCCCAGTTCGCGCCGCCGAACATGCCGACCGCCGCGTCCTGCTGCGCCGGCAACGTCGATTCATCCACCGTGAAAGCCGAGAGCACCGGAATGCTGTCGGCGAGGCCAGCCTGCCTGTATTGCTTGACGAGATTGACGCCGAGGCCGCCGGGCATGAACGTGAAGAGCGCATCCGGCTTCTGCGATGAAATCTTGGAAAGCTCCGGCTGGAAGTCCAGCGTGTTGAGCGGCATGTAGGATTCTTCGACGATCTCGCCCTTGTAGTCGAGCTTGAAGCCCGCCACCGAGTCCTTGCCGGCCTGATAATTCGGCACCATCAGGTACATGCGCTTGTAGCCGCGATCCTGCGCGACCTTGCCGAGGATCTCGTGCACCTGATCGTTCTGATACGAGGTCACATAGAAGAACGGATTGCAGTCCTTGCCGGCAAAAGTGGACGGGCCGGCATTGGGGCTGATCAGGAAGGTTTTTGATTCCGTGACCGGCCGGTGGATCGCCTGGAGGATGTTGGAGAAGATCGGGCCGACCACGAAGTCGACCTTGTCGCGCTCCAGTAGGCCCTTGACCTTGGTGACCGCTGCGTCCGGCTTCAACTCGTCGTCGACCACGACGACCTCGACATCGCGGCCGCCCATCTTGCCGCCGAGATCCTTCATCCCGAGCGCAAAGCCGTCGCGAACCTGTTGGCCGAGCGCGGCGGCGGGTCCCGAGAGGGTCACGATCACACCCAGCTTGATTTTCTCCTGGGCGAGGGAAGGGCTCACCGCGGTGCCAAGCAGCAAGGCGGCTGCGGCCAACGTCATTTGCGTCTTCATGATCTGTCCCCCGTGACAACAGGACTTGCGCTGCAAGCCGCTACTTCAATCCAAGTTTATGCCGATGATTGCTGCCGCGGCAAGCTAAGCTCAACTCGTCATCCTGCGGGTCGCGGTGCATGCAAGCGGCGCGCCAATTATTTGAAGCCTAAAGAAATCGGGATGCGGTCGATTGTTACGGCTTTAGGCTTGCAGCCGGCTGCAATTTATTTGAAGCTCAAAATGTTGGGAATCCGTGCCGGGCGCCAATGCTAGGCCGTGAGTGACTGCATCAACATGCTCGATTCCGAGACCAAGGCCGTCGAAACTCCGGAGGATCACGCCGAAGAGCTTCGGCTGTGGCTGCGCCTCTTGACCTGCACGACGCTGATCGAGGGCGAGGTCCGTGGCCGGTTGCGGCAGCGCTTCGACGTCACATTGCCCCGTTTCGACCTGATGGCGCAGCTCGACAAGGCACCCGACGGCATGACGCTGTCCGACGTCTCCAAGCGCATGATGGTGTCCAACGGCAACGTCACCGGCCTCGTCGAGCGCCTGGTGGAATCCGGTCATCTCGACCGCCGCACGTCGGAGACGGACCGCCGCGTCCAGGTGATCCGGCTGACCAAACTCGGTCGCGCCGAGTTTCGCAGAATGGCCGCGGAACACGAGACCTGGATCGCCGATCTCTTCGCCGACCTGACGCCGAAGGATGTGCGCGAATTGATGCGGCTGCTCGCCAAGACCAAGGCATCGGCGCAGAAATCGGCTGCTCGCCGCCGGGCCTAGGTCCGCGGCCGAGGCACCCACCAATCCCGTTTGCCGCCGGAAAAAGCATGGGATGCCCAAAATCCGCTATTGCGCGAAATTGCTTTAAGCCTAAAATGTTTTCGAGTGAGTGCTGCCGGGTGCTTTCCTGCTGAAAGGAGCGTGCGATGGCCAACGCTGCCAAGGTTCAAGTCTCGGGCTCGCATGACGACGACGCCGCGACAGCCCATGTCGATACGTTCGCGCGGCAGCATCTTCCGCCAGCCGAGCTCTGGCCGGAATTCGTCTTCACGCGGCCGGAGCTGCAATATCCGCCCCGCCTCAACTGCGTCAGCTATTTCCTCGACCGCTGGGTCGAGCAGGGACATGGCGACGCTCCTTGCGTGATCAGCCCCGCCGTCAGCTACACCTATCGTGAGCTGCAAACGGTCGTGAACCGCATCGCCAATGTGCTGGTCGGCAAGCTTGGTCTCGTCACCGGCGGGCGCGTGCTGCTTCGCTCGGCCAACAATCCGATGATGGTCGCGACCTATCTGGCGGTGATCAAGGCCGGTGGCATCGTCGTGGCGACGATGCCGCTGTTGCGCGCCAAGGAGCTGTCCTATCCGATCCAGAAGGCGGAGATCACGCTCGCGCTCTGCGACGGCAAGCTCGCCGACGAAATGGAAAAGGCGAAAGCTGCGGCCCCCGGCCTCAAGCGCGTGGTCTATTGGGGCAATGGCGTCGGTGACTCGCTCGAGGCGCTGATGGGGGATGCAAGTCCGGAGTTCAAAGCTGTCGATACCGCCTCCGACGATGTCTGCCTGATCGCCTTCACGTCGGGCACGACCGGCGATCCCAAGGGCACCATGCATTTCCACCGTGACATGCTGGCGGTCTGCGATGGCTATGCGCGCAACATCCTGCGCGCGGAGCAGAAGGACCGCTTCGTCGGCTCGGCACCGCTCGCCTTCACGTTCGGTTTCGGCGGCGTGCTGTTTCCGATGCACATCGGTGCCTCCTTCGTCGTTCTGGAGAAGACGGCGCCCGACGACATTCTGAATGCGATCGAACGGTATAAGACGACGGTCTGTTTCACCGCCCCGACTGCGTACCGGGCGATGATCGGCAAGCTTCCGGGCCGCGATATTTCCTCGCTTCGCAAATGCGTGTCCGCCGGCGAGACGCTGCCCAAGCCGACATTCGATGCCTGGCTGAAGGCGACCGGCATCAAGCTGATGGACGGCATCGGCTCGACCGAGCTGCTGCATATCTTCATCAGCGCGACCGAGGACGAGATCCGCCCGGGTGCGACGGGCAAGCCGGTGCCGGGATATGAGGCGAAGATTGTCGACGAGTCCGGCAATGACGTTCCGCCGGGCACGATGGGACGGCTCGCGGTACGCGGGCCAACCGGATGCCGCTATCTCGCCGACGAGCGGCAGCGCAAATACGTCCAGAACGGCTGGAACATCACCGGCGACACCTATCTGATGGATAGCGACGGCTATTTCTGGTACCAGTCGCGCTCGGACGACATGATCGTGTCGGCCGGCTACAACATCGCAGGCACGGACGTCGAGGCGGCGCTGCTCACGCATCCCGCCGTCGTCGAGTGCGGGGTCGTCGGCGCGCCGGACGAGGCGCGCGGCATGATCGTGAAGGCCTACGTCGTTGCCGCGCCGGGCGTAACGCCGAATGCGGAACTCGTGGCCGCGTTGCAGGAGCATGTCAAACGCGAGATCGCGCCGTACAAATATCCGCGCGCGATCGAGTTCGTGATGCAACTACCGAAGACCGAGACCGGCAAACTAAAGCGCTTTGCCCTGCGGCAACTGGCGCAGACCGCGGTGACGTCCTCCGGCGTCGCGGCGGAATGAGAGAAGGATAGAGAATTGTCCGTGACGACGCCGAAAAGCCCGCAGCTCGCGGTGCTGCCGACAGCAGCCCAGGACGAAACCCGCGCCACGGCGCAGGTGCTGCAGCCGTCCGGTTGGCCGGTGCCGAAAGGTTATGCCAATGGCATGGCGGCCGAGGGACGCATCGTCGTCACCGGCGGCGTCATCGGCTGGGATGCCGAGGAGCGTCTCGCGGACGGTTTTGTCGCGCAAGTGCGCCAGACCCTGAGCAACATCGCCGCGATCCTCGCGGAGGCCGGTGCGCAGCCCGAGCATCTGGTGCGCCTGACCTGGTACGTCGTCGACATGGAGGAGTACCTGACGAACCTGAAAGAGCTCGGCAAGGCCTACCGCGCCATTTTCGGCGCGCATTACCCGGCGATGGCGCTGGTTCAGGTCGTCCGCCTCGTCGAGAAGGCGGCGCGCGTCGAAATCGAAGCCACCGCCGTCATTCCGCGCTGAACTGCGATCGGCGCGCGCTCAGCTTGCCTTGGTCAGCTTGCCTTGGTCAGCTTGCTTTGGCGAGGTCATCGTCCTCGGGCGAGTTCAGATATATTCCTGACATGGTGTCGACCCAGCAGAGATGGTCATGCACCTTCTTCACGCCGGTGACGTTCTCCGCTGCGACGACCGCGGCCTGTCGCGCGCGCTCTTCGGTGATGACGCCGCTGAGATGAACGATGCCGTCGCGGACGATGACGTTCAGCCCGAACGGGCACCAGTCGTTCTTTTCCATGGTATCGATGATGCGGCTGCGAATGTGATCGTCGTCCGCGGTCGGGTCGGGTACGTCCCGGGCGAGGTCCGCCACCGCCTGGAGCAGGTTCGCGCGCGACACGATGCCGACGATCTTGTCGCCGCGGATCACCGGCAGACGCTTCACATTGTTCCGTTCCATGAGGTCGACGATCTCGGCAAGTGCCGTATCCTCGGTGATGGTCACCGGTGAAGAGGTCATCACCTCCGAGACCTTGCGGCCGTGCTCGTGGACGAAGTCGCTGGCCGATTTGCCGGATCCGAGAATGAACCGCAGCCAGCGCCCGCGTTTGCGTCCCGTTCCGATTTCGCTGCGGCGGATGAAGTCGCCTTCCGAGACCACACCAACCAGCTTGCCGGCATCGTCCACGACCGTGAGACCGCTGACATGCCGCTTCAGCATGATGTTTGCCGCCTCGACGATGCTGGTGTCTGGGGTAACCGAGATGACCGACCGGGTCATGATCTGATGGGCGCGCATGCCGGACTCCGCTGGCTTGTCGAATGTCGATGCGCGGAGCCTAGCTCTGGCCTCGTGCTGCGGCTTGATGCAGGTCAAGGATGAATCGGGCCTTTCCCGATGCCCGGACTTGATGCAGCTCAACGCGCATCCCAAGCCTCGCCATATCCTGCTGCCACGTAGCCAAGAAGCTGGCAGGAACATTCAGCCATGAGCGTCGTGCAGATATTTCCAAGGGCCGAAGAGCCGTCCGCGCAGGCTCTCTCCCTCAATCCTGTCGTTGAGCCCGAAGCCTCTATGACGAGCCCCGACACACCGGCTGAAATGCCTGTCGCCGCCGAGCACCTGCCTCTATCGGAGCCATACCCTCTCGACCGCGCGTTTCATGCGATGCTGGCGCGGTTGACGGGCGGGATTTCGCCGCTGGCCTTGTCGCTCGCCTGGCTCGATTGGAGCTCTCATCTGGCTGCGGCGCCACAGCGTCAGGTGGAGATGTCGCGCAACGTGCTTCGCGACATGGGCAAGTTCGTGGAAGCCGCCGCGCATGCGACGTCGCAAAAGCCGTGGTCCGTGATTGCGCCGCAGGGGCGGGATCGTCGCTTCAGGGGGCCGCAGTGGGAAGCCGCACCGTTCAATCTGCTTGCGCAGGCATTCCTGCTCGGAGAGCGCTGGTGGCACGATGCCGCGACAGGTGTACGTGGCGTGTCGCACGCAAATGAAGCCATCGTCGAATTTTCGATGCGTCAGATGCTCGACATGCTGGCGCCGTCGAATTTCGCGGCGACCAATCCGCAAGTGCTGGAGAAGGCGTTCCGGAGCGGTGGGGAGAATTTCGTATTCGGCTGGCAGAACTGGTGCAGCGACCTGATCCGCCTGCTCTCCGCCGCAACGCCGGCGGGTGACGAACAGTTTGTCGTCGGCAAGACGGTCGCGGCTTCGCCGGGCAAGGTCGTCTATCGCAACGAGTTGATCGAGCTGATCCAGTACCATCCGACGACCGCTCAAGTGCGACCCGAGCCAATCCTGATCGTGCCGGCCTGGATCATGAAGTACTACATCCTCGATCTATCGCCGCAGAATTCTCTGGTGAGGTATCTGACCGGCCAGGGCTTCACCGTATTCGCGATTTCCTGGCGAAATCCGGATGCCAAAGACCGGGATGTTGCCTTTGACGACTATCGCAAGCTGGGTGTCATGGCGGCGTTGGACATGATCGGCCGGATCGTGCCGGGCCGGAACACCCATGCGCTCGGCTACTGCCTGGGCGGCACATTGCTGTCGATCGCTGCGGCTGCGATGGCGCGCGATGGCGATAAGCGACTGTGCACGACCACCCTGCTTGCCGCACAGACGGATTTCACCGAGGCCGGCGAGCTGACGCTCTTCGTCAACGAGAGCCAGGTCGCCTTTCTCGAGGACCTGATGTGGCAGCGGGGCTATCTGGACACGACGCAGATGGCCGGCGCGTTCCAGTTGTTGCGCTCCAACGAACTGATCTGGTCGCGGCTGTCGCACGACTATCTGATGGGCGAGGGTGCGCCACCGAGCGATCTGATGGCCTGGAACGCCGACGCCACGCGGCTGCCCTATCGCATGCACTCGGAGTATCTGCGAAAGCTATTCCTGGGCAACGATCTGGCCGAGGGCCGCTATCGTGTCGAGGACAAGAGCGTGTCGCTTTCCGACATCCATGCGCCGATGTTCGTGGTCGGCACGCTCGCCGATCACGTCGCGCCGTGGCGATCCGTCTACAAGATCCACTATCAGGTCGATGCCGACGTGACCTTTGTGTTGACCAGCGGCGGCCACAATGCGGGCGTCGTCGCGCCGCCGGACGAGCCCGGCCACAGCTATCAAGTGCTGATCAAGGCCGCCGATGCGCCCTATGTCGGCCCGGACGAATGGCTGAAGCTCGCACCGCAAGTCGAGGGATCGTGGTGGCCGGAATGGGCAGAATGGCTGGCAGCACGCTCCGGGGCGCCCTGCGATCAACCGCAGACCGGAGGCGGAGACCTTGACGGTCTGCCCCACGCGCCGGGAGACTATGTCCACACCTAATCCTCGGGCTGCGCATTCGGCGCAAGGTCGGCGGAGCGGAACGGCTTGGCCTTGTCGAGTTTCCGGTAGGCGTCTGAGGCGGTCCGCAACAGTTTCTTTTCGCGCTTGCGGTTGAGGAAGCGAATGCCCGCCTCGGGGACGGCCTCGTTCAATGACGCCGCCAAGGTTTGCCCTCGCGCGTCGTCGTTCAATCGCCCGAGCGACTTTTGCGCCTTGCGCAAGTGCTTGAGGATCGACTTCTGCTTGGTCAGCGATTCGTCGGCAAACAGGTCGTCCAGGGACTCGATCGAATAAGTCAGCCGCTTGTTGAGAAGCCGCAGCTTGTGCCGTTTCTCGACACCGAGCTTGCAGAGCTTACGTGCTTTCTTGAGCAGCGCCTTTTCCCATTCCGCGAGTTTCGCTGTTGCGTGGTCGGCGAGCGCGCAGCGGCGCAGCCTGATGGCCTCCTTGCTGCGGCGGGTCGACCAAGGGCCGCTCTCGATCCAGGCTGACGTCTGCTCGACGAGCCGGCGATACCGCGCGGATTGCAGCGCGCGCGCCAGCAGGCGGTGGCTCTCGGCGCGCTTCTCATCCCAATGCTGGAGCTCGGCAATCACGGTCAAATCGCCTCCACTTTCGGCGATGACCCGCTCGATCGCCACGTCGAGATCCCGCACCATGCCGAGCTGGCTGTTCAGCCATTTCAGCTCGGTCCAGACCTCCGGCCGTACGGCGTCATCCACCATCGGCGAGAAGAAGCGGATGGCGGTGCGCAGATGCGTCAGTGCAATCCGGATCTGGTGCAGCGCCTCCGGATCGCCGCGGCAGGTGCCGTCATGCTGGGCGAGAACGGCGGCGAGGTGACGGCGGGCGATGATCCGGAACGCCGTGTCGCAGACCATGCCGGGGCTGAGGCGGCCGGGCAGGGCATTGTGCCTCGCCGCAGGCTTGACGCGCGCGGCCGTCGAATTCGTGCTGGGTCGCGCCATTTGCAGATTGCCTTACTTGCTCTCGGCGATCGCGTCCCGGCAGTTCTGGAGCGTCTGCTCTTGCGTCCCGGATGCATCGATGGTCGCCCAACCGATATGGCCGATATTATAGTGCTCTTGCAGCGCGGCAACCTCTTGCGTGGCGTCGGATGCGTCGCCCCGGCGGGCTCCGATCCGCGCCTGCCGCGTCGCGAGGTCCGCAACCAGAAATAGGCCGCTCAGCGGCAAATTACGCTCGCGAGCCAGTGCTGCAACCGCGTCCCGTTCGTCCTCACGGGCGAACACGCCGTCGATGATCGCTGAATGGCCTTGCGCCAGCACCCGCCCGGCGTGCCGAGCCAATATCTCGTAAACCCGGGCCGTGACCTCCGGCGTGTATGCGGATGCCGGCAGCCGGTCCGTGTCCTCGACCCCGAACATCTGCTTGCGGACGAGGTCGCTGCGCAGCACGACGGCGCCCGGCTGCGGCGCTACGTCCGGCGCGAGCGTGCGTGCCAAAATCGTCTTTCCGGTGCCTGACAATCCGCCGACTGCAATCAGCCGGGGAGCGGGAGGATGGATCAGCGCGCGGGCGAGGCCAAAATAGCGCCGTGCCCCGTCGAGAATACTGGGATCATCGGAATGCGGCGGCTTCAGCCGTGCCAGCGCGACCTGGGCGCGGATCGCCGCCCGGATGGACATGAACAGGGGCAGTGCGGAGAGCGCGTCGAGATTTTCGACTGGAGTCGCGGCGAGATAGCGGTTCAGCACGATGTTGGCCGCGCGTGGCTGATCGTGGTGCAACAGGTCCATCAATCCGAATGCGAGATCGTAGAGCACGTCGGTGGTTGCCATCTGGGCGTCGAATTCGATGGCGTCGAATAGCACCGGCCGCTCGTCGATCGACACGATGTTCGCAAGATGCAGGTCGCCATGGCAGCGGCGCACGAAGCCTTGACGGCCGCGCTCTTCGAGCAAAGGCCGGAGGCAGAGGAACATTGCTTGCGAGTCTCTGCCGAGTTCTGCGATCTCTTCGGTTTCGAAATGATTGCGGGTCCGCAGGCCATTGCTGTTGCCATCGATCAGGCCGGGGATGGAGGAAACCCATGGGCTGCCGTCGGCCCGAACAGCCTGCGCATGCGAAGCCACGATCGCGTCGGCGACAGCTGAGGCAAACGTGTCATCCAGCGCTCCGGCCTTGGCCAGATGATCCAACGTCCCGCTTTCGTCGAAGCGCAACATCTCGACCGCATACTCGATCGGCCGGCCGCTTCCGTCGACCTTCACCGATCCATCGGCCTCTTCCGTGATCGCGACGACGCGGTGATAGATCTGCGGCGCCAGCGGCCGGTTGATCCTGATCTCCTCCTCGCACGCCGCCTTGCGCTTCTCGAGCGTCGAATAGTCGAGGAACGGAAATTTCACGGCGCGCTTGATTTTCAGGGCGCGTCTGCCTTCGAGGAACACCGAAGCGGCGTGCGTATCGATCCGCCTCACGTTCGGATGATCCGCGGAATTGGTGAGCGCCGCAAAGATCCGGTCCTGAGTCGTAGAATCGTCTGTCATTCCAGCTGGTACATCCAGATGCGTCGGGAGGCGGCTCGCCACGCGATCAGGTTAATCCATAGAAGCAGATCGCGGCCAGTCCTTGACTTCGGTCAACGCCTGTCTCCCTCCAACCGGTCGGAGTTCCCGGGCTTGACGAGGATCAAGCGTCCCGACCAAAGCCAGCCTATTCTGGCGCCTGAGGAGAATCCCGATGCCGATCAAGGACGTCTTTCTGCCGCTCGTCGGCCAGCCACGCGGCCCGGCCCTTGCTGCGATCGAGAAATGCGTGGCCGTTGCTGCCGACCTCGGCGCCAGGATCACCGCGCTGGCACTCGAAGAGGATGTTTTCGTGCGGCCGAAGGTGATGCTCCCCGATGCGGCCGAGGCAAACGGCTCGCTTGGCGACAGTCAGCATCTCCTGGATGCGTTCACCCGCGCAACCTCCCGCACCGGCATCCGGGCTCAAAGCCGGTCAGCCAAGGTGCCGGCAGATCAGATCGCGTCAGTCTTGGCCGAGCACGGGCGCTTCAGCGATCTCACGCTGGTCCCCGTGAAGCCACACGACAGCCGAACCGAGCACATCATCGAGACGCTCCTGTTCGAGTCCGGGCGGCCAGTGCTGCTCTGCCCGGAGCAGCATGTGGACGAACTGCGACCGGAATTCGAGAACGTCATGATCGCCTGGGATCACTCCGCGCGTGCGGCGCGCGCGGTCGGTGACGCGCTGCCTATCCTTCAGGCAGCAGCCCTGGTCCGCGTGGTGACCGTGGCGGACGACAAGTCCGAGGCGATCGTGCAATCCGGGACGGCTCTCGTCGATCATTTGAGGGTACATGGGGTCTACGCCTCGTTCGAAACCACGACGGGCAGCGGCAGCTCGATTGGCAAGGTGCTCGGAAGCTGGGCGAATTCCCATGCCATCGACGCAATCGTGATGGGCGCCTACCATCATTCGCGTCTGAACGAGATCGTTTGGGGCGGTGTGACAAAGACCGTCGTTGGCGAGCCACCGTGCTGGGTTATGCTCTCGTACTAGGCGGGTGGCCAGTTTATCGGCCTGATCGTCAACCATCGGAACCGCCACCGACCGGGCGCATTTGCTTTCATGTCAACCTATCGTCTGAAGAACCTGCTGTCGCCGCGTTCGGTCGCGCTCGTCGGCGCGAGCGCCCGCCCGGTCTCCGTTGGACGCGCCGTTCTGGAGAACATTCAGAAGGCTGGATTCTCGGGACAGTTCGGCCTCGTCAATCCGCGCCATGCCGAGATCGGCGGCGTCGCGGCCGTGGACAGCCTCGACAAATTGCCGTTCGTGCCCGAGCTCGTGATCATCACCGCGCCGGCGCGCGCGGTTCCCGGCATCGTTGATCGAGCCGGGCGACGCGGCTCGGCGGGCGCCCTGATCGTCTCGGCCGGGCTCGGCCATGGACCGGGGTCCCTGCACGAAGCCGCCATCGCTGCGGCCCGCAAATACGGCATGCGGTTGATCGGGCCGAACTGCTTGGGCATCATGATGCCCGGCGTGAGCCTCAATGCGAGTTTTGCCGCGCACATGCCGGGGCCGGGGAATCTCGCGCTGATCTCGCAATCGGGCGCGATCGCGGCCGGTATGGTCGATTGGGCCGCACAGCGCGGCGTCGGCTTCTCCGGCATCGTCTCGATCGGCGATCAAATCGACGTCGATATTGCCGATCTGCTCGACTATTTCGCGATGGATCACAAGACCCGCGCGATTCTGCTCTACATCGAAGCCATCAAGGACGCGCGCAAGTTCATGTCGGCCGCGCGGGCCGCGGCGCGTGTGAAGCCCGTTGTCGTGGTGAAGTCCGGCCGAATGGCGCAGGGCGCGAAGGCGGCCGCCACCCATACCGGTGCACTCGCCGGCGCCGACGCCGTCTATGACGCGGCGTTCCGGCGCGCGGGCGTCCTGCGGGTCTCCGATCTCCGCGAGCTGTTCGATTGCGCCGAGACGCTCGGCCGCGTCGAGTCGCCGGCGGGAAAGCGCCTCGCCATCCTGACCAATGGCGGCGGCATCGGTGTCCTCGCTATTGACCGATTGGTCGAGCTCGGCGGCATTCCGGCGACCATCTCGGCCGACGCCCGCAAGAAACTCGATGACGCGCTGCCGCCGACTTGGTCCGGCGCAAATCCCGTCGACATCGTGGGCGACGCTGATGCGTCGCGCTATGCGGCGGCGCTCGAGGTGTTGCTTGCCGATCCCGACAACGACGCGGTCCTCGTCCTCAACGTGCAGACCGCGATTGCCTCGGCTGCGGATATCGCAACAATGGTGACCGAACGGGTCAAGGCATATCGCGAGAAGCACCGCAGTTGGGCCAAGCCCGTGCTCGCCTCGTGGATCGGAGCAGACCAGAACATCATCGAAACACTGTCCGGCGCGGGCATCCCGAACTATCCGACCGAGGATGACGCCGTGCGCGGCTTCATGTACCTCGTGAGGCATCGCGAAGTCGTGGAGGAGCTGAGCCAGGTTCCACCGGCGATGCCCGAGACGTTCGTGCCGGACGCACGTACTGCGAAGCAGATCGTAGCTGCTGCCATTGCCGACGGCCGCCAATGGCTCGAACCCGTCGAGATCAAGCACCTGCTCGAAGCGTACGATATCGCGATGGTGCCCACATACGCCGCGGCCGATGTCGAGCAGGCGGTGGCCTACGCGAAAGACATCTTTGCGCAAGGCGCCACCGTCGTGCTGAAGATCATGTCGCGCGACATCGTCCACAAATCCGATGTCGGCGGCGTCGTGCTCAATCTGACGACGGTCGAGGCGGTCCGCGCCGCCGCCACCGACATTCTCGCCCGGGCAAGCAAGCTGCGTCCGCATGCCCGCATCGAGGGCGTCATCGTGCAGGCGATGGTCGTGAAGGCGAAGGCGCGCGAGTTGATTTTGGGTCTCGCCGACGATCCGACCTTCGGCACCGTCGTGGTGTTCGGCCGCGGCGGGACCGCGGTCGAGATCATCAACGACAAGGCGCTTGCGCTGCCGCCGCTCGATCTGCAACTGGCCCGCGACCTGATCGACCGCACGCGCGTGTCACGGCTGCTTCGCGCTTACCGGGACGTGCCGGCGGTGAAGCCCGACGCGGTCGCCATGGTCCTGGTCAAGCTGGCGCAGATGGCCGCCGACATTCCCGGGATCCGTGAATTCGACATCAATCCGCTGCTGGCGGACGAAACCGGCGTGACCGCGGTCGATGCCCGCGTCGCGGTCGGGTTGCCGCAAAGGAAGTTTGCGGGCTCCGGCGCCGCCAATTTCGCCGTTCGGGCCTATCCGTCGCAATGGGAGCGCCGCCTCAAGCTCAAAGAGGGCTGGCGGATCTTCGCGCGGCCCCTGCGTCCGGAGGACGAGCCGACCATCCACGCATTTCTGCGTCATGTCACGGCGCACGACCTTCGTCTGCGTTTCTTCGCGCCGATGAAGGAGTTCACCCACGAGTTCATCGCGCGCCTGACCCAACTGGATTATGCGCGCGCGATGGCCTTTATCGCATTCGACGAGGCGACCGGTGAGATGGTCGGCGTGGTCCGACTCCACTCGGACTCGATCTACGAGAGCGGTGAATATGCGATCCTGTTGCGGTCCGATCTCAAGGGCAAGGGTCTGGGATGGGCCCTGATGCAGCTGATCATCGACTACGCGAGATCGGAGGGGCTCAAAGCGATCTCCGGTGATGTTCTCAGGGAGAACACCACGATGCTCGAAATGTGCCGGCAGCTTGGCTTCGAGGTGAAGCCGGACCCCACTGAACCGGATATTTGCGACGTCAGGCTGAAACTCTGAGCGCGACCGCTATGAGCGCGCTTCAGCCGGATTTGCGGCGGGGGCCTCCTTGGCCGTTCTCCGCAAAGTCTTGATCAGGACCGCAATCAGCGGCACCAGCACGGGCAAGATGGTGCTGAGCGGATGATGGACGGCGCCCGACACCTGGGCCTGGAATGTGCGTGCCTCGAGCTGAAGTGCTTCGATGGATGCGCCGTGAATCTCGTTGGCGAGTTCGATGTCGCGGCCTGCAGGAGGCCGGCTGGCAATCACAAAGAGAATTGCGGCGATGGCAAAATTGACGGCGCCGAGGATGGCCGCCGCGCCAATGGCACTCCAGATCTGCACCAGTGCGAAATAGGCGGAGAGCTCCAGCATCAGGAGCCCGAACGCGGCGATCAGCGCCGCAAAGGCGCGCATGCCAAGGCCGATCAGCAGGTGGCGCAGCCTGATGTCCGCGATGATCCTGTTGGTGCGCCAGAGCACACGCAGATGTTTGACGACATTTTCCGTGTTCACCTAGTGCCTCCGCAGCATGAAGCCGACGACTACGCCGAGCGCGAAGGCCGAGGCAAGTGATGTGATCGGGCGGTCCGCAATGAGGCCCTGAAGCTGCTGCTGGTCCTCGTCGACGGTCTCGCCGAGCGCGGCCTTGATCTGATCGACAAGCGCCTCCGCACGGGCTTTCGAACTGCCGAACATCTCCTCGCCGGCCGTGCTCAGCAAGCGTGCGACATCGACCTTCAGCGTGCGCAGTTCTTCGCTCATCCTGTCGCTGTCGAACATGGTTCTGATTTCCCCGTTGATGGAAACAAACCTAGGACCCACCGGCCCGACCGCGCTTGATTTGCGTCAAGGAGGCAGACGCGTCGTGGTCTTGAGACAGGTCAAACCGGCTGCCACATGCTGGCCTAGAATGACCGGCTGAATGGGGACCCGGTTGTCCCGATGAGGTGGAAGCGTGAATTCCGAACCGCTGTTGCTGGCAACGCCCTCCGGCGAAGAGCTGAAATTGTGCCCGGAAGGGCCGTGGATTGCCGCGAACGTGTCGATGCTCGAGACATTGTCCCGGTCGGTCGGGGCGGACGTCGATCGATCCAGAGCCGTGACCTTGGACATGTCGGGCGTTAGCGCGCTCGACACGCTGGGCGCCTGGGTCCTGGAAAAGCTGTCGCGCAGGGCCTCATCATCCGGTCAATCAGCCGAGTTTATCGGTGTCGCCGACCATTTCAGCGGCCTGATGGACGAGGTGCGTCAGGTCAACCGCCACACCCCGCCGCCGCCGCCTGCACCCAACCCTGTTCTGCTCAGGCTGAACGATCTCGGCAAGTCCACGGTCGGCGCGCGCGAAGACCTCACGATCTTTCTTCAAATGCTGGGCGCGCTGTTCATGGCCCTGATCGGCGTGCTGCGCCGGCCGCGCTCGCTGCGGCTGACATCGCTGATCTATCAGCTCTATCGCATCGGCTGGCAGGCCATCCCCATCGTCGTGCTGATCACCTTCCTGATCGGCGCCATCATCGCCCAGCAGGGATTTTTCCATTTCCGCAGGTTCGGCGCAGAGTCCTACACCGTCGACATGGTCGGCATCCTGGTGCTGCGCGAGCTCGGCGTGCTGATCGTCGCCATCATGGTCGCGGGCCGCTCGGGAAGCGCCTACACCGCCGAGCTCGGCTCGATGAAGATGCGCGAGGAGATCGACGCCCTTTCGACCATGGGCCTCGATCCCGTCCACGTCCTGATCCTGCCGCGGGTTGCGGCCCTGGTGATTGCGCTGCCGATCCTTGCCTTCATCGGGTCGATCGCCGCACTCTATGGCGGCGGCCTGGTCGCGCAGTTCTACGGCGGCATGGCGCCGGCGATCTACATCGCGCGGCTGCACGAGGCGATCTCGGTCACCCATTTCGAGGTGGGCATCCTGAAGGCGCCGTTCATGGCGCTGGTGATCGGAGTAGTCGCCTGCAGCGAGGGCTTGCGCGTGAAGGGCAGCGCCGAGTCGCTGGGACGACAGACCACGACGTCGGTGGTCAAGTCGATCTTCCTGGTGATCGTGCTCGACGGCCTGTTCGCGATTTTCTTCGCCTCGATCGGAATGTGATCATGGGCGAATCGCAAGAGCAGTTCTCAATCCGCGTCCGCGACCTCGTGGTCGGCTTCGGCCGGCAGACCGTGCTCGATCATCTGTCCCTCGACGTGCGCCGGGGTGAGATCCTCGGACTCGTGGGGGCGTCGGGTGGCGGCAAGTCGGTGCTGATGCGGACCATCATCGGCCTCATCCCGCGCCAGGGCGGGACCATCGAGGTCACGGGACGGCCGATCGGCGGCCGTACCGAAGGCGCCGCCACGACATGGGGCATCCTGTTCCAGCAGGGCGCGCTGTTCTCCTCGCTGACGGTCCGGCAGAACATCCAGTTTCCGCTACGTGAAAATCTCGTCCTGTCGCAGGAGCTGATGGACGAGATCGCGATCGCCAAGCTCGAAATGGTCGGGCTGCGGGCGCAAGACGCCGATAAATATCCGGCGGAGCTATCCGGCGGCATGACCAAGCGCGTGGCGCTGGCGCGCGCGCTCGCACTTGATCCGCCGATCCTGTTCCTGGACGAGCCGACATCAGGTCTCGATCCGATCGCGGCGGGTGATTTCGACGCGCTGATCGGGACCCTGCAAAAGACCCTCGGCCTCACCGTGTTCATGGTTACCCATGATCTGGCGAGCCTGACAACGGTCTGCGATCGCGTCGCCGCTCTCGCCGACGGCAAGATCGTGGCGATCGGTCCGATGCGCGAACTGCTGCAATCCGAGCATCCCTGGGTGCGCGCCTATTTCCATGGCAAGCGCTCGCAGATGCTGCAACACGAGATGAGATGAGACATGGAAACCCGCGCTCCCTACGTGTTGATCGGCAGTTTCGTCCTGGCGGCGATCCTCGCTGTGTTCGGCTTCGTCTATTGGCTGAACAACACCGGCGGCATCGGACCGCGCACGAGCTATCACGTGCAATTCCAGGGCCCGGTGCCGGGCCTTCTGGTCGGCGCCGGCGTGCTGTTCAACGGCATCCGCGTCGGCGAGGTCACCCAGCTCGGGCTTGCGCCGGACAATCCACGCTTCGTCAATGCGACAATATCGGTTGCTTCAACCACGCCGGTGCGCGCCGACAGCAGGGTCGGGCTCGATTTCCAGGGACTGACCGGCGTGCCGGTGGTGACGCTTGAGGGAGGCGTCATCGTCACCAAATCCGGCGAGCCTCCGACCTTGATTGCCGAGGCGGGTGCGGGCCAGAGCATGACGCAGGCCGCGCGGGATGCACTGCGGCGGGTCGACACCGTGCTGGAGGACAATTCGGGCCCGCTGAAGGACACCATCGCCAATCTCAAGACCTTCTCCGACGGGCTGGCGCGCAACACCGGCAAGATCGACGGCATTTTGGCGGGCCTGGAGAAGATGACCGGCGGTGGGACGCCGGCGCAGAAAGTCACCTATGACCTGCGCACGCCGCAGAACCTCGGTCCGGCCGGCAAGACGCTCTCCGCGTCACTGGCGGTCCCCGAGCCGACGGCAGTCGCCATGCTGCAGACCCAGCGCATGCTGTTCGCGCCCGGCGGCGACAATTCGGGCTTTGCGGACTTCCTCTGGGCCGACAGCATTCCCAAGCTGGTGCAGGCGCGGCTGATCGACAGTTTCGAGAACTACGACATCGCCCACGCGCCGTTGCGCACGGCCGATCTCGGGCAGGCGGACTATCAGCTGCTGATCGACATCAGGCGCTTCCGCATTGCCACCGAGGGAGAGACACGGGTCGAGATCGGCCTGTCGGCGCGGATTGTCGACAAGAACGGCAAGGTGATCGCCTCGCGTCTCGTCGAGACCAGCGAAAAGCTCGACAAGGTCGAACCGGCCGCGGCGGTCGCAGCGTTCGATAGGGCCTTTACGCGCATCGCGAAGGAGCTGATCGGCTGGACGGTGCAAGCGGTATGACGCCGGCTATTCCAGGGTCTTGAGGTAGGACAGGAGATCGTGGATCTGGTCCGGACTGAGCTCGAAGGCCGGCATGTCGGCGTGGCCGGTGTTGATGCCCTCGGCCAGCGCCTCCCCAAGGCTCTCGATGGGATAGCGCTGGTGCAGGGCTCGCAGCGGCGGTGCGATCTTGAGCGGACTGTTCGACGCACGGTCGATCGCGTGGCAGCGCGCGCAATTGGCGCGCGAGGCCTTGCCGCGTTGTTCGGCGGTCGGGGCAGCCAGGGCCGACGTCATCAGAAGCAACCCGACCAACCCCTGACGCAGCGTTCCTTGCAGCATGTAAAGTGACCCCGTTCAAATCCGGGAGAAGAATAGGGCGGGGATTCCCTCCAAAATTGATCTGGGTCAACCGGCGTTGGCGCAGTGCAGTAAAATGCAGCCGCGCGGCGGAATGGGCCTGATGGGCAGCCGGCGCTTGGAGCGGTGGATGAAGCCCGTGGTCACGATTGAGCCGAACTGGCAGCTCTGCAGCGATTGCGCCGTCCGCGCATCGGCGGTTTGTTCGTCGCTGGATGCCGTCGAGCTTCGGGAATTCGAGCATCTCGGCCGGCGCGTCCATTTTTCCTCGGGCGAGACCGTGTTCTCCGAGGAGGACATCACGACCTCTTTCTTCAATCTCTTCGAGGGCGTCATGCGGCTGTACAAGCTGCTGCCCGACGGCCGCCGGCAGATCGTGGGCTTTGCCTTGCCCGGCGATTTCCTGGGGATGAACATTTCGGGCAGGCACAATTTTTCGGCCGATGCGATCGGCGCGGTGACCATATGCCAGTTCGCGAAGGCACCCTTCGGCCGTTTCATCGAGGACCGGCTGCACCTCCTCAGGCGGATCAACGAGCTGGCGATTCGCGAGCTGAACCAGGCCCGGGACCACATGGTCCTGCTCGGCCGTCGTTCGGCGGACGAAAAGGTTGCGGCCTTTCTGCTCGGCTGGCGCGAGCGGCTGGCCTCGCTGAAGGGGGCATCGGACACGGTCCCGCTTCCGATGAGCCGCCAGGACATCGCCGACTACCTCGGCCTGACCATCGAGACCGTCAGCCGCACCTTCACCAAGCTGGAGCGCCACGGCGTGATCGAGATCATTCATGGCGGGATCAGCCTGCTCGATCCGGCGAAGGTCGAGGCCTTGGCCGCAGCCTGATTCCGACGCAGCGCGGCTCGATTTTGATCGGGATCAATGCATTCGGCCGCGTGCCCAGAACAATGCCTGAAACCACAGTGGAGGGCATCATGCCGGCTGACGCGTTGCTTATGAGCATCATTGTCGTGGCAATCTTTGTCACATTCGCCGGGGCACTGGCCTGGGCAGACCGGCAAACCAGTCCAGGCCCGCTCAAGTCAGACGTCAAGCGTCGAAGCTCCTGAGATCACGGTCGCATTTGCGGCGCCCGCCGCGTGGGCTATGCCGTGCGAGTGCGGGAGGGTTGGCAGCGCCTCAACGCAAGGCGGCGTGCGGCGCCTGCAACTCTGCATCGCCTAGGACGCATTGGCTCATCCTGCGGCTGCCGGCTTCACGCCCGACCGCGGCATTTTCGCCGCGTTTGCCTCAAATCAGGAGCATGCTTTCCGGTTGAAAAACTGGGCTACACTGACTACGCAGGGACCCCAGTGCCTCGCAGTCTTAGGAGCCCAGTGGCGTGCCTCAGGACAAGACCGGCGACGACCCCCGACAAGCGGCGGGAAATAAATTATCGGTCCTGCGCAAGCACCCGATCTTTGCGGATCTGGAGCCGGAGGCGCTGGATCAGCTCTGCCGTTACGCCAAGCACACCACGGTGAAGCGCGGCGCGACGATCGCTGCCAAGGGCGATCCCGGCAACAACCTGTTTGCGGTGATCACGGGGACGGTGAAGATCTCCTCTTCGTCGCCCGACGGCCGTAACGCCATTCTCAATCTGATCGGTCCCGGAGAGATTTTCGGCGAAATCGCGGTGCTCGACGGCGCCCCGAGGTCGGCCGATGCGACCGCCAACACCAATTGCGAACTCTACATCATCGACCGCCGGGACTTCCTGCCGTTCGTGAAGAGCCAGCCGGCGCTTGCAATGAAATTCATCGAGCTGCTCTGCGCGCGCCTGCGCTGGACCAGTCAGCAGGTCGAGCAGGTGATCCTGCAAAATCTGCCGGGCCGGCTTGCGAGCGCGCTGCTCGGCCTCACCGAAGAGCGCAAGTTCGACTCCGGCAGCGGCACTCTCGCCATCACGCAGCAGGAGATCAGCGAGATGGTGGGGATGACGCGCGAGAGCATCAACAAGCAATTGCGCGCCTGGGCTGGCCGCAACTGGGTTCGCCTCGAGCACGGCGCCATCGTCGTGCTCGACATGGATGCCTTGCGCGAACTCGCCGAGAGCGGGCTCGACAGCTAGCTGTCGATGATCGCGACGGCGCGGGTCCAGCCCGCGGAGGCCCGCTCGATCTTCACTGGAAAGCACGAGACGGTGAACCCGGTCGAAGGCAGCTGGTCGAGATTGTGCAGCTTCTCGAGATGACAATAGCCGATGTGCCGCCCCGCCTTGTGGCCTTCCCAGATCAGGCCGGCATCTTTCGTTTCGGCGTATTTCTTCGCGGTGTGGACGAACGGCGCGTCCCAGCTCCAGCCGTCGGTGCCGGTCAGCCGCACGCCGCGTTCGAGCAGGTACATGGTGGCCTCATAGCCCATGCCGCAGCCTGAGCTGACATAGTCGACTTGGCCGAACCTGGCGCCGGCGCCGGTGTTGACGACGACGATCTCCAGCGGCGACAGCGAATGCCCGATCCGCCTCAACTCCTTCTCGACGTCGTCGGCGCTCGCCACGTAGCCGTCGGGGAGATGCCGGAAGTCGAGCTTCACGCCGGGCTGAAAGCACCATTCCAGCGGCACCTCGTCGATCGTCCATGACCGCTCGCCGCGATTCATGGTCGGATGGAAGTGCCAGGGCGCATCGAGATGCGTGCCGTTGTGGGTCGAGAGCGAGACCTGCTCGACGGCCCAGCCCTGGCCGTCCGGCAGGTCCTGTGCCGTGAGGCCCTCGAAGAACTGCAGCATCCGCGGCAGGCCCTGCTGGTGATCGATGTACTGGATCGCCGGGTGATTGCCCGGCGGATCCGCCGTCACGTCGTTTCTCAGCGGCACGGAGATGTCGATCAGCTTCCGCGGCATGGGCATTCCTCGGGATGGTCCGTTTTGTTTCGCGGCATCTTGAGGGGGCCGCACCGGCGGCGTCAAGCAACGCGCATCAACGCTTTCCGCGGCAGACGGACAGATGATTTCGGAAAAAGCGGGCTACGAGCCGGTTGTCCGCCCAAAGCCGGTCTGATCCATCGATGCAACTCTAGCATTGATCGATGCCGGATTTGGCTTGGACAGAGAATGCCGCGCGCCCTAGGGACGACAATGGCGCTTGACTTCACACCGGAAGTGGAGCGACCCAAGGCGGCCCGCAGCATCTGCCCAACGACATAATCAACTCAGGAGGAAGCCCAGATGAAGATACTTACCGGCGTCATCGCAGCCGCTCTGCTGGCGGTCTCAGCCCCCTTGGCGGCCGCACGCGATTTCCGTTCCGCCGACATCCATCCCGCCGATTATCCGACCGTCGAGGCCGTCAAGTTCATGGGCAAGCAGCTCGCAGCGGCGAGCGGCGGCAAGCTTGGCGTGAAGGTGTTCCCCAACGGTGCGCTGGGCTCCGAGAAGGACACCATCGAGCAGCTCAAGATCGGCGCCCTCGACATGATGCGGATCAACGCATCGCCGTTGAACAACTTCGTGCCGGAAACCATCGCGTTGTGCCTGCCCTTCATCTTCCGGGACACGCAGCACATGCGCACCGTCCTTGACGGGCCGATCGGCGACGAGATCCTGGCGGCCATGGCGCCCGCAGGCCTGATCGGCCTCGCCTATTACGACAGCGGCGCCCGGTCCATCTACACCGTCAAGGCACCGATCAAGTCGCTCGCGGACGTCAAGGGTCTGAAAATTCGCGTCCAGCAATCCGATCTGTGGGTCGGCATGATCCAGAGCCTCGGCGCCAATCCGACCCCGATGCCGTATGGCGAAGTCTATACCGCTCTCAAGACCGGTCTGGTGGACGCTGCCGAGAACAACTGGCCTTCTTACGAGTCCTCTCGCCATTTCGAGGCCGCCAAGTTCTACAACGTCACCGAGCACTCCCTGGCGCCCGAAGTTCTCGTGATGTCCAAGACGGTCTGGGACACGCTGAGCAAGGAGGACCAGGCGATGGTCCGCAAGGCGGCGAAGGAATCGGTTCCTGTCATGCGCAAGCTCTGGGACGAGCGTGAGCAGGCGTCCCGCAAGACCGTCGAAGCGGCCGGCGTTCAGGTCGTGACGATCGCCAACAAGGCGGAGTTCGTCGACGCGATGAAGCCGGTGTACGACAAGTTCGCCGGTGACGAGAAGCTGAAGAGCCTCGTCAAGCGTATCCAGGACACGAAGTAAGGCCATAGCGTCGGCCCGGCGTTGCCGACTGGCGACGCCGGACCGACGCGTTGGAGGCGCGCAAGGAGACTTGCAAGGAGACTTGGATGACAGACCCTCACGTCGCAGACCACGAACTGGACGTAGCCGGACGCCCGTCCACCGGCCTGCTGTCCCGGATCAATGCTCCCGTCGCCCGGCTAGGGATGTATCTGTCGGTGACCGGGCTGCTCGTCATCGTGACTATCGTCTTCTACCAGGTGTTCGGACGCTACGTGCTCAATTCCAGCCCGACCTGGACGGAGAACCTTGCCTTGGTTCTGATCCTGTATGTCACATTGATCGGCGCCGCTGTCGGCGTGCGCGATGCCGGGCATATCGGCATGGACAGTTTGCTGGTGATGCTGCCGGATCACGCACGCGAGAAGATCGAACTCGTCATCCACGTTCTGGTGGCCGGGTTCGGCGTCGCGATGGCCTACAACGGCTGGATCCTCGGAGCGTCGGTCGGAACCGTGAAGATTCCCAATCTCGGCCTGCCCGAAGTCATCCGCTACGTACCGCTGATCGCCTCCGGCGTCCTCATCGTCTCCTTTTCAATCGAGCACATCATCGCTCTCCTGCGCGGCGAAGAGGTCGTCCCCTCATGGAACTGATCATTCTCGGCGCCACTTTCTTCGGCTTCCTGGTCCTCGGCGTCCCCGTCGCCTTCGCGATCGGCCTCTCGGCGATTTGCACCATCCTTTACGAAGGCCTGCCGGTCGCCGTCATCTTCCAGCAGATGATGTCGGGGATGAACATCTTCTCCTTCCTCGCCATCCCGTTCTTCGTCTTCAGCGGTGAGCTGATGCTGCATGGCGGCGTCGCCGACAAGATCGTGCAGCTCGCCAAGAATCTCGTCGGACACATCCGCGGCGGGCTCGGCATGTCGAACGTGGTCGCCTGCACGCTGTTCGGCGGCGTGTCCGGCTCGCCCGTTGCCGACGTGTCGGCGATGGGGGCGGTGATGATCCCCATGATGAAGAAGGAAGGTTTCGACACCGACTACGCCGTCAACGTCACCACCCATGCTTCGCTGGTCGGAGCGCTGATGCCGACCAGTCACAACATGATCATCTATGCGCTCGCCGCCGGCGGCAAGGTCTCGATCGGCGCGCTGATCGCCGCCGGCCTCCTGCCGGCGCTGGTGCTGATGGTGTGCATGTTGGTCGCCGCTTACGCGGTCGCGGTGAAGCGAGGCTATCCGGCCGGCAAGTTCCCGGGCTGGCCCGCGGTTTTCCGTTCGTTCGCGGCCGCTCTGCCCGGCCTTCTGATCGTCGGCATCATCCTGGCGGGCATCCTGTCCGGCGTCTTCACGGCGACCGAATCCGCGGCCGTCGCGGTCACCTATACGATCCTGCTGACGTTCTTCATCTACCGCACCATGACCTTGCCGAACTTCCTGCGCGCCGCGGCCAAGGCGGTGAAGACGACGGGCGTGGTGCTGCTGCTGATCGGCGTCTCCACCATGTTCCAGTATCTGATGGGGCTTTACGAGGTGGCCGACTTCGCCGGCGAGATGATGAGCAGGGTCTCGACCCAGCCCTGGGTCATCTTCCTGCTCATCAACGTCATCCTGTTCGTGCTCGGCACGTTCATGGACATGGCCGCGACCATCCTGATCTGCACGCCCATCTTCCTGCCGATCGCGATGAAGGCGGGCATGGATCCGGTGCAGTTCGGCATGCTGATGCTGATCAACTGCGCGCTGGGGCTGAATACCCCGCCGGTCGGAACCACGCAGTTCGTAGGCTGCGCCATCGGCGGCATCTCGGTGGGCGCGGTGATGCGCACCATCCTGCCGTTCTACGCCGCCCTGATCGCAGCTCTGATGTTCGTGACCTACGTCCCCGCGTTCTCGCTGTGGCTGCCCCGTCTGCTGATGGGCTACAAGGGCTAGCAGCAACGCAGGGAGATCCTATCCGTGACTGACTATCGCAAGCTCTTCGATCTCACCGGCAGGACGGCCGTGGTGCTGGGCGCCGCCTCCGGAATCGGCAAGTCGTCGGCCGAGGCGTTGGCCGGGCTCGGCGCCCGTGTCGTCTGCGCCGATCGCGCGCTTGACGCAGCGGAGGCGACCGCAGCCGGCATTCGTGAGAAGGGCGGCTGGGCCGAAGCGGCTGCGTGTGACGCGGCGAGCGCTGCGGACGTCAACGCGCTGGCCAAGACCGTGATGCAGAAATTTTCGCGGCTCGACATCGCGGTGACGACGCCCGGGCTCAACATCCGCAAGACCATCCTCGACTACACCGAGGAGGATCTCGACCGCGTCCTCAACCTCAACATCAAGGGGACGGTCTGGTTCTTCCAGGCCTTCGGCCGCATCATGGTCGAGCAGAAGGGCGGCAGCATCATTGCCTGCTCCTCGGTGCGGGCGGTGACCATCGAGCCGGGCCTCGGCGTCTACGGCTCGACCAAGGCGGCGATCGGCCTGCTGGTGAAGGGCTTTGCGTCCGAGGTTGGACGCTCCGGCGTGCGCGTCAACGCGATCGCGCCGAGTATCGCCGAGACCGCGCTGACCGGCCCGTTCAAGCAGCGTCCCGACATCTACAATCTCTACGCCGGCCATACCGTGTTCAACCGCTGGAGCAGCGCCGACGAGGTCGCGACCGCCGTCGCCTATCTCGCCTCGGACGCCGCGAGCTATGTCAGCGGCAGCACGCTGTTCGTCGATGGCGGCTGGACCGCGGTCGACGGGCCGCCGACCGGCCTCACCCAGTTGCACACATAGGGCGGTTATCTAGCCGGTGAAGCCTGCGCGCTGGCGCAGATCTCTGCGGTCTGCGCCCGTCAGCAACGCGATCAGCGCCGCCGCCTCTTGCGGATGTGCGGCCCGCGTGGTCACGCCGGCCGTGTACATCGTCACGAGTTCGCAACCCGGCGGCAGCGCTCCTGACAGCGCGATGCCGTCGGTCGCGATGATCTCGGTCGCTTGGGTGCAGCCGATCGGACGCGTCGCAGTGGACGACGCCAGCTCCCGCATCGCAGTCGCGCCGTTGGGAAAGATCTTGAGGCGCGAAGCGACCTCGTAGGCGATGCCGAGCTGATCCAGCACCTTTGCGACGTGCTGTCCCGCCGTCGAGGCTTTCGTGTCCGGGACGTAGATCGCGTCGGCGCTGCGCAGCACCTCGCGCAAATCGGCCTCGGTCTTCACGGTCACCTTGGGATCGCGGCTCCGGACCGCCAGCGCGGTCTCGACCCGCCCGACATCCGAGATCGAGGAGGGGACGACGAGCTTCTCTTCGGCAAGCTTCGCAAGCAGCGCCTGCGTCAGGATCACCAGATCCGCCGCCGTTCCCGCCCGCAGCTTGTCGGCCATGATGCCGACCGCACCGAACTCGCCGTCGATGCCGAAGCCGGTCTGCGTCTTGAAGGGATCGCTGAGGCCGCGCACCAGGCCTTGCGCCGCGCCTCCACTCAAAATGTTCACTGTCGTCACGATGCCTGCTCCATGGCTGCAATAATCTTGTCGCGGGTGATCGGCAGGTCGCGCACGCGCACGCCGAGGCAATCGCAAACGGCATTCGCGATCGCCGCCGTCACCGGGCCATGGGCGGCCTCGCCGGCGCCGACCGGCTCGATCTCCGACCGCTGGACGATCTCGACATCCACCATTGGCACCTCGCTGAAGGTGAGGATCGGATAGTTGGTCCAGGACGTCGACGTGATGCGCGTCCGGTCGAAGCGGACGCGTTCCTTCAGTACCCAGCTTGTCGCCTGGATCGCGCCGCCCTCGATCTGGTTGATGACGCCGTCGGGATTGATGGCCTCGCCGACATCGACCGCAAGCGTCAGCCGCTTGACGCGGATGTCATCGGTGCCTTCGATCTCCGCAATCGCGGCGCAATAGGCCCCGGTGTTCTTGTAGCGGGCGAAGCCCACGCCATGACCGATGCCGGACTTCTTTTGCGGTTTCCACTGCGCGCGTCGTGCCACCGCGCGAATGATCTCCTTTGCCCGTTCGTCGCGCAGATGGCGCAGGCGGAACGCGATCGGGTCTTCGCCGCGCAGGGCGGCGATCTCGTCGAGCAGGGACTCGATGGCGAACACATTGCCTTGTCCGCCAAGTGTCCGTAGCGCCGAGGTCCGCACCGGCATGGTCAGCAGCCGGTGGCTCGTGATCGTCCAGGCCTTAAGGTCGTAGAGCGGAACGGAGTTGCGGTCGCCGCCGCCGCCATTGGCGGCGGGCGGATTGGTCGAGATCATGCGCGGGTAGGGGTTCGTAATCTCGGTTGCGGCAAGCAGCGCGGGCTGTGCCGCGCGCCCGGGCCGCGCCGCGTGGCCGTTGCTCCAGATCGCGTGGCGCCAACCGACGATCTCGTTGTCCGCATCGAGGTCGGCTTCGATCTCGATCGCCATCGCCGCGCCGAACGGCGCGTGAGACATCTCGTCGTGGCGCGACCATTGCATCCGCACCGGATGGCCGCCGGCCCCTTTCGCCAGCAGCACGGCATCGAGCGCGACGTCATCGGCCGCGTTGTGTCCGTAGCAGCCCGCGCCTTCCATGTGCTCGACGACGATGTTTTCTGCCGGCAGCTTGAGAACGATCGCGAGGTCGGCGCGCAGCAGATAGACGCCCTGGCTGTGCGTCCAGACATGGACGCGATCGCCACTCCATTGTGCCATCGCACAGGACGGAGCGATCGAGGCATGCGCGATGTAGGGACGGATGTATTGCCGACGGAGGGTGCGAGCAGCTTTCTTTATCGTTGCCGCCGTTGTCCTGCTGTCGATGACGGTGGTCTCGACCGGCTGGCTCTTCAGGAACCCGGCGAGATCAGCTTCATCCGGCAGCGGCTCGCCGGCCGACCATGTCGCGCCCTTGCGCAAGGCTTTCAGCGCGGCCTCCGCCGCTGCCTCGCTGTCGGCAACCACGCCGGCAAAGCCGCCGTCGCGGACGATCGCGACGAGGCTAGGAACGGCTCGCGTCGCCGTTTCGTCGAGCGTGATCAGCCTGGCGCCCGAGATGTCCGGCCGCAGCACGCGTCCGTGCAGCAAGTCCGGCAGCGCACAGTCATGGACAAAGCGCGGCCGTGCGAACACCTTGTCGGGAATGTCGACGCGCTGGATCGAATGTCCGGCTACAGTACGCTTGGCGACAATCTTCGCTGTCGCGCCTCCAATGGCGTCGTGGTCGAGCGAAACGTCGCCGGCCAACTCCCAATAGCTGGTCCTGACATTGCCGGGGCCCGAGATCGTGCCGTCATGGATGTCGAGCAGTGATGCATCGACGCCGAGACGTTCGGATGCTGCGAGGAGGAAGCGCTGGCGGACTTCGGCACAGGCGTGGCGCAGCGCGCGGCCGGATTGCTGGATTGAGAGGCTGCCCGAGGTGACGCCCTCGTTCGGGCTTGCCGCCGTGGAGGCGCGGATCATCTCGATGCGGCCAATATCGACGTCGAGCTCGTCGGCTGCGATCTGCGCCAGGGCCGTGACGATGCCCTGGCCGATCTCGACCTTGCCGGGCGAGATCGCCACACGGCCTTCGCCGATGAGCTTCACCCAGGATGACAGCTTGGGATTGGCCGCAAGGCTGACCGGCAGTGTCGGGGCAGGGGACGGCGCACTCATGATGTCGCCATCTCCGAGGCCGCCCGCAGCACGGCGCGGACCATGCGGTTGTGCGATCCGCAGCGGCATAGATTGCGATCAAGCGCGGTTCTCACCTCGGCCTCCGTCGGCGACGGGTTGCGCTTCAGCAAAGCCGCCGCGCTGATCAGGATTCCCGAGAAGCAATAGCCGCATTGCATCGCCTGCTCGGAGATAAAGGCGCGTTGCAGCGGATGCGGTTGCTCAGCCGTGCCGAGGCCTTCCACCGTGACGACGTCCTTGTCCGCGACCGACCACATCGGCATGTCGCAGGAGGCCATCGCGCGATCGTCGACCATGACATGGCAGGCGCCGCACTCGCCGGCCCCGCAGCCGAAATGCGGACTTGTAACGCCGAGCCGGCTGCGCAGCACGTCGAGCAGCGTCTGATCCGGATCGGTTTCCACGGCCGCGGCCGTGCCGTTGAGCTGGAATTGAATGGTAGGCATTGTCGCTCTACGGCCTCAGGACTTGTCGAACTTCTTGACCACGTCGGCCCATTTTTCGATGTCGCCGCGCAGGAATTTGTCGAATTCCTCCGGCGTCATTGACATCGGCACCGCGCCCTGCGCAGTCCAGAGCTTGACGATGTCGGGCCGCTTCACCATTGCGTTCACGGCGGCATTGAGCTTGTCGATCACAGGTTTCGGCGTGCCGGCCGGCGCCATCATACCGAGCCAGATCGTGGCTTCGTAGCCCGCGACGCCCGCCTCGATCGCCGTCGGCACGCTCTGTAGCACCGCTGAGCGCTGCTTGCCGGTGGTCGCGAGCGCGCGGACCTGGTTCTCGCCGATGTTCGGCGCCATCGCCGGCACGGCGTCGATCATCATCTGCACCTGCCCGCCGATCACGCCGCTGCGTGCCTCGCCACTGTTGCGATAGGGCACGTGGACAAGGTCGATGCCGGCCATGGCTTTGAACAGCTCGCCGGCCATGTGATAGGGCGTGCCCTGGCCGGAGGAGGCGTAGTTCAATTTGCCCGGCTGCGACTTGGCGAGCGCGACGAACTCCTGCAGCGTCTTCGCTGCGACCTGCGGGTTCACCACGATGACGAGATCAGAAGAGTTGACTGGTGCGATCGGCGCGAGGTCGCGCATCAGCTCGTATTTGCGCTTATCCGGTGTCAGCAGGGATTCGTTCGCGGTCTGGGTGTTGGACATCATCAACAGCGTGTAGCCGTCGGCGGGCGACTTCGCCGCTTCGACCGTGCCGATGACGCCGCCCGCGCCGGTGCGGTTTTCGATCACGAAGGGCTGACCAAAACTCTCCTGGAGCGCATTGCCGATTTGCCGGGCCGCGACATCGGCCGGCCCGCCGGCGCCAAAGGGCACGACGATCCGGACCGCATGGTTGGGATAGTCTTGCGCCAGGGACGGGGCTGCGGAGAATGCGCTGAGCAGGCCGGCGGCCAGCGCCAGCATGAATTGTCGGGCCGTCACACCCACCTCCCTGATGTCGTTCTTGTTGGCCGGCACTGTAGCGGCAGGGGAGGCGGACTGTCGACGCCTCACAAGGCCGATGCTGCCTGGAATATCGGGTGGTTTTCGGTGTGGCGGCGCCGCTCTTCGCGGTCGCGGCAGGAACCGGCGGCGCGTGATTTGAGCAAATCGCATGGGCGTTGCCGGATAAATACCCTCGGCTGAGGGGTATTTTGGTGTTACCAAATTGGACATGAACCAGCACGCCAAGATCGAAATCCGCCATTCGACCTGTCCGCATGATTGCCCGTCGGCCTGTGCCCTCGATGTCGAGGTGGTCGAGGGACGCAGCATCGGTCGTGTCCGCGGTTCGAAAAAGCAGACCTATACGGCCGGCGTGGTCTGCGCCAAGGTCGCCCGTTATGCCGAGCGCATCCATCATCCTGAAAGGCTGATGTATCCGCTGCGCCGAACGGGTGCGAAGGGCTCCGGTCAGTTCGCGCGGATCAGCTGGGACGAGGCGCTGGACGAGATTGCGGATCGCTTCAACCAGGCCGAGCGCGAATTTGGCGCGGAGTCAATCTGGCCCTATTATTACGCCGGCACGATGGGGCTGGTGATGCGCGACGGCCTCAACCGTCTCACGCATGTGAAGAAATATTCGCGATTCTATCAGACCATCTGCGCCAATGTCGGCCGCATCGGCTTTGCGATCGGCACCGGCAAGATCGCCGGTGTCGATCCGCGCGAGATGGCGCTGTCCGATCTGGTGGTGATCTGGGGTACCAACCCCGTCAACACGCAGGTCAACGTGATGACGCACGCCGCGCGTGCGCGCAAGGAGCGTGGCGCCAAGATCGCGGCCGTCGACATCTACGACAACGAGACCATGAAGCAGGCGGATATCAAGATCATCCTGCGGCCCGGCACCGACGGCGCATTCGCCTGCGGCGTGATGCATGTCCTGTTCCGCGACGGCTATGCCGATCGCGCCTATATGGACAAGTACACCGATTGCCCTGGCGAGCTCGAGGCGCATCTGAAGACGCGCACGCCCGAATGGGCGTCCGCGATCTCGGGCGTGCCGGTGGCGGAGATCGAGGCTTTTGCCAAATTGGTCGGCGAGACCAAGCGGACCTTTTTCCGGCTCGGCTACGGCTTCACCCGCTCGCGCAACGGCGCGGCGCAGATGCATGCCGCGAACTGCATTCCCGCGGTGACCGGCGCCTGGCAGTATGAAGGCGGCGGTGCCTTCTTCAACAATTACGCGCTGTGGCACTTCAACGAATCCATCATCGAAGGCCATGACGCCATCGACCCAACCATCCGCGCGCTCGACCAGTCGCAGATCGGCCGCATCCTTACCGGCGATGCCAACGCCCTGCACGGCAGGGGTCCGGTCAAGGCGCTGCTGATACAGAACACAAATCCGATGACGGTCGCGCCGGAGCAGGCGCTGGTGCGGCAGGGTTTTGCGCGCGAGGATCTGTTCGTCGCGGTGCACGAGCAGTTCATGACCGAGACCGCCGAGATGGCCGACATCGTGCTGCCGGCGACGATGTTCATGGAGCATGACGATCTCTATTACGGCGGCGGCCACCAGCACATCTCGGTCGGACCGAAGCTGATCGATCCGCCCGGGGAATGCCGCTCCAACCACGAGGCGCTGCAGGCGCTGGCGCCGCGGCTTGGCGCCAGTCATCCCGGGTTCGAGCTGACGCCGCGCGAGTTGATCGACGCGACGCTGAAGCTGAGCGACCACGGCGACATTGCCGGCCTCGAAGCCGACCTCTGGCGCGACCTGCAGCCGGACTTCCGCACGTCGCATTATCTCGACGGCTTCGCCCATGCCGACAGGAGATTCCACTTCAAGGCCGATTGGGCGCATCCGCCGTTCGGCCAGAAGATGGGTGACTTCGACAAGATGCCGTCGCTGCCGGACCATTGGGCGGTGATCGAGCATTCCGACCAGGCCCATCCGTTCCGCCTTGCCACCAGCCCGTCGCGCAGCTTCCTCAACACCACCTTCAACGAGACGCCGTCCTCCCAGGCGCGCGAGGGCAAGGCGAGCGTGATGATCCATCCCCTGGATGCGGCCGCGCTCGACATCGCCCATGGCGATGCCGTGACGCTCGGCAACACCCGCGGCGAGACCACGCTGATCGCCACACTGTTCGAGGGCGTGCGGCGCGGCGTGCTGATCGCGGAGTCCGTTCATCCCAACAAGAACCATATCGGCAACCGCGGCATCAACATGCTGACGGGCGCCGACACCATTGCGCCGATTGGCGGCGCGGCGTTCCACGACAACAAGGTCTGGATCAGGAAAGCGGTTGCGGCCTGAACCTGCGCTTCGATCGCCTTTCAAGTTTGTGTCGAGGCGCTAAAGCGGCGCGGTGCCGCAGTTTGTCCTTGCACCTTCCGCCCGAGCTGCCGCAAATGGCCGCTAAACGGGAGCCCAAGGAAGCGAGCGTGCCATGACCGACACCACAGCCGTGATCATCGAGAAGCGCGGGCAGGCGCTCTGGATCACCATCAACCGGCCCGAGAAACGCAACGCACTGAATGGCGAGGTCATCGCCGGCATCGCACGCGGCTATCGCGACGCGCATGACGACAAGGATGTCCGAATCATCGTGCTGACGGGCGCTGGCGACAAGGCGTTCTGCGCCGGTGCGGATTTGCAGAACTCCGGCGCGGCTTTCGCGATGGATCATTCGAAGCCGAATGTCGACTATGCCGATTTGTTGCGCTTGTCGCAGAACGCGACCAAGCCCGCGATTGCGCGCGTTGGCGGCGTCTGCATGGCCGGCGGCATGGGCCTGCTCTGCATGACCGACATGGCCGTCGCCGCCGATCACGTCATCTTCGGCTTGCCGGAAGTGAAAGTCGGCGTGTTCCCGATGCAGGTGTTGAGCCTGTTGCAGTCCATCGCGCCACCTCGCCTCGTCAACGAATGGGCGCTGACCGGCGAGCCGTTCGACGCGAAAGCGGCGCAGGGAGCGGGCCTCCTGAACTACGTCGTGCCCACGGCCGAGCTGGACGCCAAGGTCGACTGGCTGATCGGCCGCATCGTCGACAAATCCCCGACGGCAATCCGGCGCGGCAAATACGCGATGCGCGCGATCGCCTCGATGTCTTTCGACGAGAGCATCGCCTACACCGAAAGCCAGATCGCGCTGCTTGCCATGACCGAAGACGCCAAGGAAGGGCTGAAAGCGTTCAGCGAGAAGCGCAAGCCGGTATGGACGGGAAAATAGGCGATCCTTTCGGCGCATACATCGTGCTGCCGTCGGCCGACGTGCCTTTATTCCGAGGAGAGATTGGCGTTTAGCCGAATAAGCAGAGATCTTGTCCGCTCCTCGCGACGCTGCGTGACGGTTGCCTTTGACCCGTGGCGGACATCGCCGTGTTGAGCTATAAGCGCAGGAGCGAACGTCCTTTTGGCATCATCTGATGGGTCAGCAAGGTCAGTGGCAGGTCGCTAGTAGTGCGCCCGAAGTGTACGAACGGGAGTTGGTCCCGGCTGTGTTTGCGCCATGGGCCCCCATCCTGATAGACCTCGCTCGACCGAAGCTGGGCGAACGCGTAGTCGATATTGCTTGCGGCACTGGAATAGTGGCGCGCCTCGCGGCGGTGAAGGTGGGCCCTACCGGGATCGTGACGGGCATCGATCTCAATCCTGGCATGTTGAACGTGGCACGATCGCTCGGGATGGCCGATGACGCTGCCTCGGTTCAATGGCAGGAGGCCAGTGCAGACAAACTGCCGTCCCCTGACAGCGCGTTTGATATTGCGTACTGCCAACTCGGCCTCCAGTTCTTCGCCGACAGACCAGCTGCTTTGCGCGAAATGCGCAGGGTTCTATCTTCAAGGGGAAGGCTCGCCCTCATGGTGTGGTGCGGCATCGATCAAAGTCCCGGGTTTGAATCTTTAGCCAAAATACTGGAGCGCCACATCGGTCCAGCGGCGGCCACAATCATGCGAGCTCCATTTGGACTCGCCGATGCCGATGAGCTGAGCCGGCTTGTCGCTGCCGCGAACTTTCAGGACATCACGGTTCAACGGAGGATCGGTGCCATCGAGTTTCCATCCGTCGAACGATTTGTATCTAGCTATGTTGCGGGTTCGCCACTGGCCAGTCATGTATCGCAAACAAGCGAGGTGGCTCGCGAACACCTGACCGAAGATACCAAATTGGACTTGAGAAAATACGTAGGTAGTAGCGGGTTATCGTTCCCGATAGCAGCTCACCTACTCACCGCAACTGCCTAATACGTCCGCTGATGGCCCTAAGCGAAGAGCGCCTCAACAACCGCGATGTCCGCTGTCGCTGGCAAACCGGTCGCGCGGCTTAAGTTGCCTCGACGGCAGCTTCTGATCCGGAGCGACCCTCACGGTTGACCACCTCTCTCGCTGCGACCTTGTTTCGCGGGTCACGGATGGGGACAAGCGTGTATCGTGCTTTGCACAAGGCGTAACGCACCTTCAGGAGGGGCGTCGCATGATCGACAGACGAGGCCTCGTTGCAGCGGGATTATTATCACTGTGCTTGCGCGATCGGTTAGCGCCGGTGCCGAAACGACGGTTGTTGCCTACAACAGCCAACTGAAAACGGCCGGTCGGTACGCAACAGCTTTGAACCGGGGAGCGCAGCTATCGAGGGGTTCGTGCGGAGCCGGGGACTTCGCGCCGCGCTGATCGTAGCTAAGAGGCACGGCAGGCGCTATTATCTTGTCCCTCTCGCTCGGGATCATTCGCTTTCAGGAGGCTGGCAGTGATAAAAATCTTACAAAGAATGCTCCTCGCGACCACGGTTCTCGCTGCTGCTAGTGGGGCGCACGCAGCGGGTGGCTGTGGCGAGGGCTGTCATAGGACAAGCGGTGGCGCATGTGTCGTTGACGGCTGGGGCACGGGAGCCAAGGTTCGGAACGAATGCCCGGCGACCTCTCGCCCCCGTCCACCCTGCGGCGGCGGGGATTTCATCTGGGACCGCACCAAACAGGCGTGCTTCCAAAATAACCGCAGCTGGTTCTGATCTCGCGTCCCATTCAGGCGCACTCTACACAGCGCAATCTGATCTCAGTGCGTGGCCTCAGAGCGCGTGCCAACGAATTCAGACGAGAGCAGCTTGGCCCTCATCTCGGGCAGTGCGTTGCTTCACGGCCCGCTGTCGGCGCCGGCGCGACGGGCTCGGTTCCCGTGCTTGGGGGCAGGTGCGGACCTCCGGGCACGGGGGCCGCATTAGCGCTGGACTTCTATGATGGTGCGCGGTCCCGCCGCCGGCTTACAGCATCGACCGCGGGCTAACCGTCTTGGCAGGGAATACCGAAGTTGTCACAAGCGAGAGCGAATGACTCTTTTGCTTTTGTATCCTCGAAGCAAAAGCGAATGCCGACCTCCGCCTGATCGATCCACCAATCGACGTTGCTGCCTTTCACGATGCGGGAGGCTTCGCCGCGTAACAAGTCCAGTTGTCTTCCCGCAGCACGAACGATCAGGCAATTTTTCTGTTTGGACACAATACCATTCTCCAATGGCACAGGACGCCGAAGTCATCGGTACAAAGTACGGCGGCCAGATTGATCGCGCTAAGCGTCGCCGACGCTAGGCCGCAGCAGGGGGACTGCTGCGGCCTAGCGCTGTCAAAAAATCCGGGTGAAAAAGGTCTAAGTGGAATATGCAGCCAGCCCCGGTGCGATGATCGTACTGCAGCCTTTCAGGCTTGCTATATGATCTATTTCACAATCGGCAGCAGGCTTAACACGCATCAAGGTGTGGGAGGACCCGCCGGGGCTGCCTGAGCTGGCGGGTCCTCAACCACAAGCACAAGGCCGCGTATGTCCCCCACGGCCCCGTCGCGTCGGCTAGAAGGCGAGTTGCGGCTCGTTGGTTCACGCTGCCGGGTCTCCGTGCTAGCACTACCGGTGCCGTGCCGATCGTGCGGAACGTCGCGGCGTCGGTCGCAGGAGCAGCCCTTTAGCCGTTCCTGCGACCTTCACTTTCGCGCCTCCGGCGCTCTGATCCGCACTTAAATCAGCCTTCGTTTCCAAACTCGCTGAGGTTGTGACTGGAAATGCACCGACTCTGAGTGCATGATAGGCAAATGCAGGTGCAATGCCCAAAATGCAAGGTGATCGTCGCCATTGGCAGAGACAAGTGGTTCTTCGACGGCGGCGAATGTAGGGAGCTTCGCGGTACCGTCGCGGGCGATGCTAAGGAATATGGAAAGTGCTCGGTCCTCATCGAAGCTGTATCGAGCGCCAGGAAGAATGCCGCCACCTAGGCGAGCGCCTTAGCGTCCAGGTCACCGGTGAGCAAGAGCGCCCCCCCCCCAAACCAGCCAAAGCGCGGATGCTCCGGCTGCGTGGTCTCGCCGAGAGACGGCCCCGGCGTCGGGGAGACCTGGGGTTAATGGGCCGGGGCCGCTCCGCCAGCTCGGGCGGCGGGCTGGCCAGACTGTCAAGCCGATCGGCTAGCCTTCGTTCCTCGCCGGAGGGGTAAGGCGATCAGGCTCACCGCCCTTCAGTGCTGCTCGCATGAAAGCCTTTCCCGAGCATCGGCGCCGAGCCCGTCGACATCACGACTGCAACCGAAATCAGACAAGCCCCCGTTCGACGTGTATCGCTCATCGATTACTCGTTGGTGTGGCGGTTCGGGTACATCATTGTTCCCCATCGTATGTACATTGCGAACATCATTGACGCACTCGGTTGGGGAATTTGCCATGAAGAAGATACTGCTCTCTCTTGCTGCCGTTGCAGTGATGACCGGTTCGGCCTCGGCCGCTGACCTTGGCGCCCGTCCCTACGTGAAGGCCCCGATGGCAGCGCCTGTCACTAGCTGGACCGGCTTTTACGTATTCGGCGGTGGCGGCGGTGGCCTCTGGAATGCGGACAGCAACTTGGTCAGCAGCGGCCTTGGCCCCCTCCTTTTGCCGGCCGGAGCTGTCACGCGTGATCAGCGGCTAGGCGGTAGCGGCTGGTTCGGAACGGTGGGCATCGGCTATGACATGCAATTCAGCTCCAAGTGGGTAGCTGGCGTTTTCGCTGACGGCCAATTTGGTGACATCCATGGATCTTTGTCTGACCTCACATTAGGGACGGAAGGCAGGGAGAAGCTCCGCACGAGCTACGCCGCTGGTGTGAGACTCGGTTACTTGGTCGCTCCGAACGTCCTGTCCTACGTCAACGGCGGTTATTCTGGATCGGAGTGGTCCGGAACTGCTCAGACGTTTCTTGCTCCCGGAGCCCCCGGAGGCGCGCAGACGACTACACCTTCGTTCCGTCGCGACGGCTGGTTCATCGGCGGCGGCGTCGAGAACAATTTGGACATCTTCGGGATTTCCGCGCCCGGTTGGTTCATGAAGACAGAGTACCGTTCGGCGTTCTATGACCGCGTCACGCTTCCGGTCACGTTCGCTCCGGGTAACTTTTTCGCCTTTCCGGCTGGAGCTACGACCGGAGTATCGGCTACTTTCAAGCCGTGGACGCAGACGATCAGCGCGGCGCTGGTCTACCGCTTCAACTGGAGCGGTGCGGCTGCGAGGTACTGAACTCCCATTCAGCTTGAAAATTCATCAAAGCCCCGGCAGTGCCGGGGCTTTTTTCTGGATTTGATGCTCCAAATGGCCGGGGTGCTATGTCTGCTTCGAGGCCTCAAACTGAGGTGGCTTGCCGCTGCTGAAATCCGGCCTGACCTCCGCCCCTCGGTTGCCGCATCCGGCGCACACAAACCGCGGTTCGCTATCAGACAAGCGAACATCGTCCGGCCAGCGATCGGCGCTGAAAGCAACGTTACGACCGCAATGGCAGTGGACCAGGATGCGCCGTAAGTCCATCTCGCCAAATGTAATCTTCATCTGCCGGCCATCGGCGTGCGTAGGGCGGGCGCCTTGTTCAAGGTCCTGCCTCCACGTTCTCATGTGGCTGTTCTTCCCAGACCAACTCGCCGCATTCGCATTCGAAGATCCGGAGGAAGCCGGGTGGCTGTGAGTTCCAAATGCGCTCTATAACCCGTGTCAGTCGGTCGCACTTGGGACATCGGACGGGATCTTGTCTTGATGTCATAGGCACGTCTCGCCAGTACGTGGGCAGACTCTGGACGCAGCTTTATGTTCCCAAGGAAGCTCCGCCGCGTAAGGCAAGCCGCACGGCTTAGAGACGGCCCCGGCTTCTGGGGGCTGGAGCTTAAAGGCCGGGGCCGCTCCGCCAGCTCGAAGAAGAGAGCTAGCGAGACGGCAAGCCGGGCAGTGATGCTAGGTTCCTACAGTTGTCAGGAGCCGCACGTAGGTACCGCTCTCGTGCAGCTCCAGCCAGCCCTTCTCTACAGCGCACCTAATGCCGGCACCGAACTCTGCCCCGCTTGCCTTAAGCGTGTAGAGGAAGGGGTAGTTGATCGTCTCGATATGGATTCTGCCGTCCTGTACCGCCTCGATGCCCGAAGCTAGCTGAACGAGCTGGCGGGCGGCGACTTCCGGATTGGCAAAAGGGCGTTCGGTGACGTGCTTCATCGCTGGAATCAAAACCTCAAGCCCCTGCTTGGCCTGACTTGCCCGCGACTGTCATGCCAGTTCGGGACGATATGCACAGATCCTGCGGCGCCGCATGCTGAGCAGACCATGCGCAAGCCGACGCGCGACCAGGGCTGATCTTGCGGGAGTGTGTCGAGCCGCACGTCGACCCTGCGATCGCAGCGGCCGTTCAGGTACTGGATGCTGCAGGTCACATGGCCGTCAGCCAGCCATTCAGCGGGGCTGCGGGGCGGTTAGTGGCCTGCCCATTTCGCGTATCGGCGAGTGCGCATGCCGCCATCAAAGCGGCATCGTAGGTAGCGCGCAAATTATCGATTCCTAGTAGCTCGGAACGCGCGCGAGCTACCGTTTGTCGTAGGTGGGGAAAAGTCGCCTGAACGTCCGCCGCGTCACGCTCGCAGGCGCTCCCCCTGAGTCGACAAGCGAAAATGAAGCCGCCGGGCAAACAATACCTTGTCCCGGCGGCCTGATATCCGTCCAGCCCCGGGACAGGATTAGCAAAAATCCCGGATACTGATCCGTATAGGCGCGCGGTGTGGAGGTTCAGTTCGCTTTAGAAAATATACCCCAAAAGCCCGCCGGCTCACGCCAGCATTGCCATGCTACAATTCACGGGGCGAACGAGGGTTCTCTGCCCGCATTGATTGAGAGCAATGCCGAGGGCAGGTGCCACTATTTTCTTGCAGCGATTTGATCAACTGCCGTGACCGCGGGTGAAATCGCAACCGAGCTTGGAAGGTATATCGCGTCCGTCAAACGTGTGGCCCGAGACATGGGATTTT
>NZ_JBVVOT010000030.1:0-92388 GCF_055807455.1 Bradyrhizobium sp. Kon58 | reverse complement strand
CACCTCCCGCAGAACAAAAGCGGAAAGTGTAACCCATGTGTCCGGTACGTTTTGTCACCTATGTCTCGGGCCGCTCAGTTCTCCACTGTTCGCAGTCGTTCGAACCCCACAGCAATATCAGCTACTTGCATCGAAGGCCTGTACTTCGCAGTTCGTCGATGTTCTCCCTAATCGGGCGGCTGACCGTAGCTTTGGACCGTAGGTTCGGAGGACGGTTTTTCCCGGAGGAACAATGGCTGGAAGGCTCAAACCACTCGACGCTGAGCGCCAAGACAAGCCCGGCAAATATCCACTCCTCTACACCGACTGGTCAGGACATTGAAAAGCCAGCGATTCTTGTGCACAAGGCAGATCGACGTCTGGGGAGCTACGGTGCCGAGCTACGACTGGCCGCCATCCTCCTTGCTAATTGAATCGCTCGCTGGGTTCGCAGCTTGTTCCAGCAATAGGACCTGGCCGGTCTGAAGATCTTTGACGGGATCGCTGATGTAGCGCGCGTTCTCTTGCTCTTCGAACTGACGCTTTGCGCAATCCTCGAGGGCCTGAAAAGTTCGCCGTGCGAGGAGGGGCATTTTCGTCCACCCTCTGGAAGAAACAGCGGAGCCGGGGTCCATTCCTGGTGCAATAATTCAAAGTTCTTCGAACTAGCACGGGCCTTGAACGAGATCGCGGAAATCACGGCGGCTGGGAGCGGTCATGTTGTACTCCCCTCGGACCTAAGTCGCCCTTCGTAGGGATTGGAGCGCGTACAGCAGCCAAGCAAGGCCGTGCGAAATCAAATCGACTCCCAGCAAAAATCCGAGCGCCCAGACGCTGATGGCCGGGAAGCTGAACACGATCAGAAAGCCAGCGAGCAGCCCGATGATGCCAGAAACTAGCATCAGCCAGCCACCTTGTTGCCAATGTGCAAAGCTGAGCACGCACCGGATGATTCCTGATGCCAGTAGAACCGCCCCAAGCAGTGAAGTCAGGATGAGGGCCCCGGCCGCCGGCTGCGTAAGCAGCAGCAATCCGAACGCAAGATAGAGCGCGCCGAGCAGGATCTGCCAGAGGAAGCCGCCCCATCCCCTTGTCCAAAACGCGTGGATGACCTCGAATGCACCGGCGAGGATTGCGGTAAGCCCGATCAGCTTGACGCTGATGATCGTTGCGAGCACGACATCGCCCAGCGTAAAAATGCCGGCCGCGATCATCACGACACCAAGGATCGCGCATGTCCACCGGGATGGAGGAGTCAAGGTCCTCATCTGGGGGCTGCTGTCGTAGGTGGCCACGCTATCCTCCCGCATCAAGTTGGCGCCGTGGAACGCTAGTAGCGGACGCGCAATGCTGACATCGGACGAAACCCTGAATGTGTCGGCGGAAATATTGGAGGTCACGCCAAGGCCTGCCCCTTGCGCCGGTCGATGCATTCGCGTCATCAACGACGATGCCAATGGCGAGGACCACTGCAACCAGCGACGCGGCATTGGCGAAATTGCCAACCATAGCAGAACGGCTAAGGTGCCGATCAGGCACCGCCGCAGAATCGAACTGGCGTGCCGGCGCAAGGGAGCGCTCGGGGCGAAAGTTGGATGAGCGACTTTGTGCAGGCGCTCTCCGATGCTGAGGTTGTCTAAGTAGAGAGAGTCCGTGGTATTCATGACCGCGCACTTAATCCACAAAAACCCTTGGAGGTGAATGGCAATGTACGGATATATCCGTTGGCCGCTCGGTGATATGCCACCTGCGGCGATCAGCAAATTAACCACCACTGCTTGATCAAAGAAAGGGCCTGCGAAATGCGGAAGCTTTCGCTATTGGTAATTCTGCTGTCACTTGCAGGAATGCTGCCTTCCAATGAGTCCTTTGGCCAAAGCGCAGTTCGGGGTGCCGTCATCGGCGGCGCCATTGGCGGTCGTCGCGGCGCCGTTATAGGAGCGACGGCCGGAGCGATCACCGGTGCCCACCGGCGACATCAACATTGGCATCGATATTATTGGCGAAGCGGCAGTTGCTGGTACCGCTCGCATAGCGGCAGGTCGCACCGCGTATCGAGCCGGTACTGTCGCTAAGTGAGAACTTGGCCGCTAACGAGTCCCGAGGGACCATGGCTGGAAGCCAAGGCCAAGCCAGGTGCTCGGTGAGATCAATGTCTCGAATCGCGCTTGGCCTGGGAGGCTTTCGTCGCCTGTGAGATACTGCCAATTCGCTTTCCGGACATCCTGGTCCTGCGGCGTCGGCTGGGCTGAGGATTCATCCCACTGTTCGCTGCGTCGCCTGCGGCCGGGTAAGATGTGAACTTGGCATTGCGCCGCATCGCGAGGGCGCGACGAGCGGCATCAATATTGGCCGCACGCGCTTCCAGGTTCCTGATCCGACTCACCTCCTTGTTCAGGCGCTTGAGGGCTCCCGCGAAGACCTGCACTCGCTGCAGCGGACGCTCGGTGGTTTCCGGAAAGCTTGAGCCTCGTGGTTCAGCCTTGCCTCTCCGTTCACGTTGCTTCTGCTTCACCAGGGTTTGCTCCTTGTCGCGCATCTGCCGCAGGCGGATACGGAGCGTGTCCAGACCTGATGGATCGAGAGCGTAGATTTCCGGATGATGGGAAGCCCGGATCGCACCATATTCCTCGTGGCTCATCAAACTCCGCTCGAACTTGCATGATCTAGCCATAAAGATCTCCTTCGTAAGATACGATCTATCGCCCGCGCGGCCCGAGTGTCAGATTGGTGATCCCGGCTGCAAGGTTCAATCCGATCGACCGCTCGATGGACAGGGGCTGCAGCATGACCGAGCGGCGAGAACCTCCGATGAGCACATTCGCTCCGAGGCCAGGACCCATCGCGACGCTGCCGCTGGCGCCGACATAGCTTCCCCGCAAGGTGCCCGGTCCGACGCGCGATCTTCGTGCTAGGACGGTCCAGGACAGAGATCCTGCGCTGGTAACGCCGAGGTCGAGACCGACGCGCCTGATACTGCCCTCATAGATGTACTGCTGTCGTGGCCGCGTCGCAGTGAAGACGCAACGAAGCTCCTGGGCCGAGCCGAGAACGAGGCCTACACGCGGTGAGCTGGCGCAGATGAGTCTGCCGACCGTGAATGGCTGAGCTACGGCCGGCGTGGCAAGCACGTACATGACAGTGAGTCCGCAACTGCTCGCGGCAAGCAAGTTGATTCGCATTCACGCCTCCGGTCCGATGTTCGTTTTGGCGGTGGACTCGCTTGGGTCTCGATCCTGGCGAAGCCAGAAGGTAATGCCGAGCCCGATCAGTAAAACGGCGCCCAATAGGAAGAAGATCATGGATTGCTGGAGCCAGGAGATTGCTGGGACAGTGATGCCCATGGCGACACCTAGAAAGGCTATCTGCGTCGACAGCAGACTGATGCCGGCAAGGAATGTCCCGAGGGCAAGCAATGTGAGGAGAACCAGGCTTGTCGCGGGCGTCGGCAGCAACTGTTGAACACCAGACACCAGCATGATGTTCATCGCGACCAGAACGGCGACCCAGTGCAAAGCCTGAGTCCAGATTAGCCGCCAGCGCTCCTCCCTGCTATCGACCTCCGGCCATTTGTTGATGACGCAGACCACGCCGATCGCAAGCGCGAGGAATTCCCAATAGCCGACCAAGGGCTGGTGCGACGCATTGGTGTAGGCAACGCCCGCAACGGCCAGTACGAGCGCGACGATGTAGGGAAGCTGCTGCCATAAAAGGCGCGTCATACCCGAGCGTGTTGACGGCGTGATCGTTCCAGCGGTCCGTTCAGCTTCAAGCTCGCTCATGCGGCGCCTCGAGACTGCCGTTGTCGACTATCCGCCCGGCGGCGTCTCCGAGGTAATCCTCGACATAGAACCTTATGATCGCCACCCTGCCGACCGCAACCAGCGGCATGGCAAGCGCGATGCCCATCACGCCGAACATGGCACCCAGCAGCACGATCGCCACTAGTGTCCAAGCGGGAGGGATTTCGACTGCCTGGCGCTGGATCAGCGGCCCAATCACGTAACCTTCGATCGACTGGATGATGGTATATACGGCGACGGCCCAGATCAGCAACGATGCGCCGAGCGGCATGGCCACGAGCGCGATCGGGATCGCGGCAAGGATCGGTCCGAGATACGGGACGAAGTTCGACATGCCCGCCTGCAAACCAAGCACGAAGGGGCCAGGCAGCCCGATGAAATAGAGCGCGACCCAGACGCACAGCATCATCAGGACAACACGGATCAGTTGCCCCACGAACCACAGCCGCAGGACACCACCCATCTGGTCCATCACGTAGCGCGTCCGAGCGCGATACGATGGCTTCGCGAGTATAACGATGCTCTCGCGGTGACTGGTGGGATCGAAGGCAAAGAGAATGCCAAGGAACACAATTACCAGCGCGCCAGCCAGAAAGCTGGATGCTCCGCCAACGACGCGCTGGGCGTTGCTGAAGAAGCGGCCTTGATCCGAGACCAACCATTGCGCAAAGTCGCGGCCCCACTCCGGACCAAGCAGATCGATGCCGTAGGTGAGAAAGTGCTGTTGCAGCACGTCGAACTGGGCGTCCATGACCTTAAGCAAAATGCGCGTTTGCTCCGGAAGTTTGCCTGCCCCCCAGACCATGCAGAGTCCGACCGCTGCCGTGAGCAGCAGCAGCACGATGGTCAGCCGCCAAATACGGTTCAGTCGAACCACAGAAGCCAGAGCCCTTGAGGATGCGTCCAGGAGAGCTGCGAAGAGCACGCCTGCGAAGACGATGAGGAGGCTGGAGACGGTTTCCCAGATCAGGAAGAGAGCCACGCATATCCCGAGCAGGATCAGGCCCGTTGCGAGAAGACTGCGCTGGCCGCGGGCCACGACTGCAGTCTCGCTCGGTGCGTGCTCGCGAAGGTGGTCCGCTCCAATCCTCAGTTCACTCATCGGTCACTCGCGGGTTGCGAAGGGGCCTTGTGCCAAGCCTAAGTACGGATACGGCGGCTGCCGTAGTGGGGATGAGAGCCGCCGCGGTGCCGCCAGTAGCGATGCTTTGCGGGGCTGGTGTTCGTGTTTGGGGGCGCTGCGCCGGGCGCAGGTGCCGCAGCGGCAGCGTGTGACGCCGATGTGGCGGGGGCGGTCGATTGCGCACGAGCGAGGGGCGACGGCGCGGTGGCGACCGACGCGGCCAGGGCCAAAGCGCCGCAGACGATTCGGACATTCATATTCGCCTCCAGTGACCAACACTTTCAGATTGAAATGGCTCCGACGGCCAATGCATAGACGCCGGTACAAGCGGCCAGCGCGAGCCCAGCAAAGATGGTTGCTTCGAACGGCTTGAAGACGGCTTCCTTGCGCTCGCGCCTGGCCAGAACGAACAAAATCGTCCCTGGCGCGTAGAGTATCGACGACAGCAGAAGAAACGTTGGACCACCCGCGTAGATCATGCCGATTGCGTAGAGCGTTGCGATCGCCGAGCGGATCCCATCGACCGTGCGGGCCCGTTCTCCGGCATGGTAGGAGTCGCCGAGATACGCCAGCTTGAGGCCGTAGGCGGCCACCAGAAAATAGGGGATCAGCGTCATCGCGCTTGTCATCTTCAAGGCCAGCGTGAACGCATACTCTGCAAACCAGGTAACCAGAACGAAGGCCTGGATGACGCAATTGGTGAGCCACAATGCTCCGACAGGAACTTCGTGTTTGTTCACGACCGCGAGGAAGGAGGGCATGGTGCGGTTGATGGCGGCGGAATGCAGCACCTCGGCTGCGAGCAGCGACCACGATAGGTAATTACCCAGGATCGAGACCAGCAGCGCCAGACTGATGAAGATTGCACCCCAGCGTCCGACCATCGTTTCCATCACACCGGCCATCGACGGTGTCGACAAACCCGCAAGTTCCTGCTGCGGAAGCACCCCGTAGGACAATAGCGTCACGAGTACGAGAAGGCAGAGAACGGACAGGAAGCCGGTGACCGTCGCGAACCCGATGTCGGAGCGATGACGGGCGTAACGCGAGTACACGCTTGCGCCCTCGATCCCGACGAAGACGAATACGGTGAGCAGCATCGTGCTTCGAACCTGTGAGGAAACCGCTGCGACGCCCGGCTGTTCGGTCCCCCAGAAATTCCGCGACATCATGTCGGGATCGAGAACGATGAATGCTACGCCGATGAAAAGCAGGATGGGAATGATTTTGGCGTAAGTCGCAACCGCATTGAGCGTGGCGGCCTCCTTGATGCCTCGCAGCACTAGAAAATGGACGCTCCACAGCAGGACGGATGCCGATGCGATGGCTACCAGCGTCGTGCCGTCGCCGAAGACGGGAAAGAATTGCCCGATCGTCGCCTTGATCAGAATTAGACAGGCTACGTCCGCGATGCAGCATCCAATCCAGTAGCCTGCCGCTGAAGCAAATCCGACGTATTCTCCGAACCCGGCCTTGGCGTAGGCATAGATGCCCGCGTCCAGATCCGGCTTGCGGCGGGAGAGTGTCTGAAAAACAAAGGCGAGCATCAGCATGCCAGTGCCCGCGATGACCCAGGCGATCAACGTCCCGAGGACGCCCGTGGCACGTCCGAATGATGCAGGCAGCGCGAAGATGCCGGAGCCAACCATCGACCCAACCACAAGTGCCACGAGCGCACTTCGCGAAAGCTTCGTGTCGACGTTTTTCGAAGAAGGAGCCATGACGAGAATGGCTTTCGGCCGGAGATGGAGTGCCGCGCCGTCGGACTCGAACGGAATAGGCGGGCCATCCTTGTCCCGAGCTTAGAGGCGACGGTCACCTCCGGACATCCGGGATTCTCTGTAGAAGAGGCAGCATGGAATCTGCGGACGAGCGTACGGCCCCGTTGACGTCACCCTGGAACTATCGCGTCGGACGATCCCGGCCTGGCAGCGACCAGTACCAGGCCTTCACGGAAGAACTCGCCAGCCTTTACAAGTTCTGCCGCGATAAACCTCGCATGCAGGACGGCCGCTTCCTCGTCCGCGTGCTCGTGCCCTGTTCCATCCGGAGAGAGGCCGTACTTGTCGACAATATGAAAGAAGTAGCGCATGCAGACCGAGTAGGCCGGCGCAGCGCCTGCTTCCAGTTACAAACGTGTAAGAAACTTGACAAAAGGGATGACGAAGGCCGGATGGGCGCTTCCCGTTTCGACAAAGCTGCGGCGAGCAGCCGGCGAGATAGGTAGTGTATCCCCGAGCCGTAAGGTGATCATCCGATGTTCCAGCCGTCGCTGGACGATTACCCTGGCTTGTTTCTGCGACGAGACGCGAAGAGGAAGCCATGTCAAACTATGATCCCAATGCGACCGTATCGCAAGCCGCTGGCGGCTCGCTCGCGATCGACGCTAGATTGCGCACCTACATGATGCGCATCTACAACTATATGGCCGCAGGTGTTGGCCTCACGGCCATCGCGGCATGGTTGACCTATCAGATCACGGGCCCTGCATTGCTTCAGAGCCCGCTGATGTGGGTTTTCATCCTGGCACCGCTCGGGTTGGTGTTTTTCATCGGTGCGCGCATCAATACACTGTCGGCGGCAACGGCGCGGCTGCTGTTCTTCCTCTATGCCGCTTTGGTTGGCGTCTCGCTCTCGACCCTGCTGCACATTTACACCAGCGCCTCGATCACGCGCGTTTTCTTCATCGCGGCGACAATGTTTGCGGCACTTAGTGTCTTCGGCTATTCCACCAAGCGCGATCTGTCTGGGATGGGCAGCTTTCTGTTCATGGGTCTGATCGGAGTCGTCATCGCCAGCGTGGTGAACCTCTTCATGAGATCGACAGGATTGGAATGGTTGATTTCGATCGTCGGAGTCGGTGTCTTTGCGGGACTCACGGCCTACGATACGCAGAGGATCAAGGCGATGTACGATCATAAGGACGACGAGACAGTGACAGGCCGCAAGTCGGTGATCGCGGCGCTGTCGCTCTATCTCAACTTCATCAATCTATTCATGATGCTCTTGCGCCTGATGGGAGGGCGGCGGTAAGCGGCTCAGGCCGCCGGCCGCTCCGCTGTGCTGGCGAGCGCGTCGCGCAGGATCTTTTCCTTGGTCTCGTCCAGAGACGTCTTCAGCACGACCCCGCCGGCGTCCTTGATCTCATTGAGCACCTTGTCGGCTGTCATGTTCTTGATCAGGACGAAGAGGGCCGCATTGCCGGGAGAGAGCGACGCAGAGAGCTCCTTAACGAACGAATCCTTGATGCCGAAATCCGACAAAGCACCTCCCAGCGCGCCGGAGGCCGCACCAAGTGCCACGCCGATAATTGGATTGAGAAAGAGTACGCCGATCAGGAGCCCCCAAAAACTTCCGGAGATTGCGCCCGTGGCCGTTGTGTTGACGAGCTGGTTGAGCTTGACGCTCCCGGTATCGGTCTTCACGGCGATGACTGCGTCGCCGATGCTGATCAGATACTCGTTTTGCAGTTTGAGCAGCCGTTGGCGAACGTCTTCAGCCTTTGCTTCGTTCGGGTACACAATTGCGACCAGATCAGACATGAAGACCTCCTAAAAGTACGATTGGGTCAGCTTCCGGCGGGAAGGCGGATGCCCGCTGCACGGTGCGGGACAGAGAATAAGGGGCAAGCCACCGTCGCGGCATCCGAGAAAACCCTCGGGCGCCCGAAGAATGTCCCGGACCTGCCTCGGAGCGGGTTCGTTTGGTCGTGCCGCTCCACCCGGGTTTAATTGGCGCCGAACATCAAGGCGGTGAGTAGTAATGTGGAAAGCAGGAGTGATATGCCCGCGGTCGACCATTGCCGCAGAACATCGTCGCTGCCTTCAATGAGCTTGCCGAGTTCAAGACAGCCGCGTCGGATCGGGCCGATGATGCTCATCAGCGTCTTCCATGCCGCGGAAAAGCCGACCGGATGCGGCCAGGGACTGAGCAGGATAGCGAGCGCCGCACCTCCGAGCACTGTCACGCCAAGCTTGAGAAGCCCGCCGATTTCGAACAGCTTCGATGCCGCACCAGGTGGAATCGGCAGAAAGGTATGCCAAGGCACGACTCCAAGCAGAAGTGAACAGAGCGCGAGGGCAAGGGCCGCCAAATCGCTGCTGCGGTGCGGAATGCGGGGGAGGACGATGGATTGATCCGGAGCAGCAAGCGCATGAGAGAGGACCACCAGAACATACGCGGCTGTAAACATTCCGCCGGCGTGGAGCACGATGGCCCACCACCATTGTCCGGTCCTTGCCGTTTCCTCAAGCAAGAGCTCCTTCGCAAGGGAAGATCCACTGGGCTGGATACCTATCAGTGCGATGCCGCCTAGGCCAAAAGCCGTGACGCTCAAGGGCAGGGCCCGGGCGACGCCCTGTATCCCGGTAATGCGGTCATGACCCAGCCCGGCATAAATCGAACCGACGGCCAGGAACATGGCCGCCTTCGCCGTGGCGTGGGAGGCCGCCTGAAGCAATCCGCCTGCTAGAGCTTGTCCGTTCTCGAGCCGGCCCGAGGCGTCGAGGGCGAGTGGAAACACCAGAAAGAGATATCCGATTTGAGCCAGTGTCGAATATGCGACGAGTAGCTTCAGGCGCTCCTGCCGCAAGGCCACGATGCTTCCGACCAGAATAGCGCCGGCTCCCAACGCTGCCAGAAATTGTGCGGCGGCAAACCCGGGCACACCCGGCAGAACGTTGAACCAAAGCCGCAGGAGGATGAAGAACGATCCCTTCACGACGAGGCCGGACAGGATCGCGCTCGCTGCGGCCGGCGCGCCGGCATGGGCCGGTGGCAGCCAGAGATGCAGGGGAAAGAGCGCGGTCTTGGCGAGGAGGCCGGTCGTCATCAATGCTGCCGCGAAGAGCGTAGCGGTTTCTCCACGAAGACGATGAGACAGCAGCTCGATATCGAGCGTGCCGTACAGGCCGTAGAGCAGGGCCGTACCCATCAGGTAGAGGACCGAACCGAGCAATGCGAAGAGAAGATAGCGCAGCGCAGCCTGAAGTGTCTCTGCCGTGCCGCCGAGTGAGACCAGCGGCACCGCGGCGAATGTCAGCAATTCCAAGGCCACATACAGTGTGAAGAGATCACCGCCCACGAAAATCGTATTCAGCGCTGCCCAGACCGCCAGCAAGAGGATCCAGAATGCGAACGGAGCGCGTGCGCCCGTTGCTGAAGGGAGAAAGTCCGTCGCCGCATAAACGGCGACCGCGCAGATCACGACTGCCGTTGTCGCGAGCATCACGACGGACAATCCGTCGGCGCGCAGCGCCACCCCGAGCGGTGGCGCCCACGCCCCGAGCAGATAGACGAGGAGGCCATCGCTTGGCGGCAAGGCCAGAGCAATTGCGGTCACAACTGCCGACCCGCCTGCCGCGACGGCCAAGGCGACTTGCCGCACACACCGGTCCCCAAGAGCGAAAGCTAGCAGCACGCCCGCGACTGGTACAATGATCGACAGCACCAGCAAAAAGCCAGACGCGGTCGTGGCCAATGCGGGGGCGGAGGACAGCATCAGTCACCGAGTGAATCGGAGTGCGGGCTCGTCGGTGAGGGATTGCTGTGCGTGGTGGACCCGACGGTGTGGAACAAGCGGAGCAACAAGGCGATTGCCAAGGCTGTTGCGGAAAACGCGACCACGACGCCCGTGATCACTAGCGCCTGTGGCACCGGATCGTTTCCAACGCCCGCCCCAGCGCCCCTGCGTCCGACGATGCCGAATAGAAGAAACACACCGCTGCCGATGAGGTTGAATGCGAGGATCTTGCGAAGCGGTTGCGGGACCGTAATCAGGCTGTAGAGCCCAAGCCCAACCATTGCTGCAGCACAGGTTCCGAACACGGTTGCGCTGCTCGTCATCCTGTATTCCTTTCCGGTGGGCCAGCGAGCAACAGGGCGAGAGTTGCTGCGATCGTCGAAGTCATGGCGATCTCGATGCTGAGTATCATCGGCTTTGCGAACTCATCCGGATAAGCCAGGAACGCCTGCGCAAAAAACAATCCTCCGAGGCCGGCAAGAAGAAATAGGCCGGGGCCGGCCGTCAGGAGGAGCCGCAGCCCTCGGCTGCTGACGGGTGGTGCGTCCGCCAATCCGGCCATCATCGCCAGCAGCCACATCGACGCGAGAACAGCACCGCCCTGGAATGCTCCGCCCGGGTGATCGGCCCCTGTCCACAACATGTAAACGCCAACGACGATGCCCGCGGGGGGCAGCAGTCGGGCGAGGAAGGCAAGCACGCCATCTGGATCCGCTTCGTGGCGGGGTCCCGGACGGCCACCCCAAGCCTGGTCCGACGCAAGCGACCAGACGCCAACAATTGCCAGCAGGAGCACGACCTTCTCGAGCATGGTGTCCATCCCGCGGAACGCCATGAGCACGTTGGTGACAGGGTTAGCCAGTCCGGTTGCGCCGGCATTCGAGACCACGACCTGCGCAAGGGAGGGGGGCGGGTCAGGCAGGAGCAGGATTGCGAAGCCCAGCGCAGCCGCTGTCAAGGAAGACAATATGGCCGCGCTCAGACGAACGACCCGGCTGGGTGGTTCAGACGCGACCGCCTCTGCATCGCGCAACCGGGCAGCCGCCCCCAACAGAACCACTCCGCCCAGACCTCCGCCGATGGCGGCCTCAGTCAGTGCGACATCGACGGCATCGAGGCGAACCCAAATCAGAGCAACCAGGAGACCGTAGGCGACGAATCCGACCGTTGCCGGATAGGTTTCGGGGACAGCGATAGTCCAAGTGGCGAGACCCAGCACCACGGCGGCGAGCATGATCTCGAAAGCCATAGCGATACTCATCGGGCACCGCTCCGGCGTATTGTTCGTGCGATCAATTGGGAGACCGTGGCGCCAGCAAGAAGCGCAAAGACCCAGATGCTGATCAACTTCAACCCTTCGCGCGGGTGTTCGGCTTGAGGAAGCAATCCGAGCACGACGAAGCCCAGGCCGAGGTTGTCGGCTTTGGTCAAGGCGTGCAGCCGGGTCAAAGTGTCGGGAAAGCGAAGGAGACCGACTGTGCCCGCCAGGAAGAAGAATGCGCCTGCTGACACACACGCAATCGTCACGATGTCGCGTGCGAGGTTCATTTATCCTCCGGCGAATCGACCTGGTCGGTATTAAGGTGGGACAGCCCTTTCTTGACGAACGCGATGGATGCGAAAGTGGCGAGCAGCGCTAGAATTAACGCCACGTCGACGGTTGCGGGAACGCCCGTCACGGTGCCGAGCAGCAGCAGTACGGCAATGCCCGCCGTGCCGATCAATTGCGCGGCCATCATGCGATCGGCATCGGTCGGGCCGCGCAAGATCGACACCAGGCCGAGCGCCAGCAGCGATAGGATCAAGCCGACCGCTGCGGTCAGGAACTCAGTCATTGTAGAGCGCCCGGACCAGCGCCGCTTCCTCGGCAGCGAGGTCGGCGAGGACGGGCTGATTAATGTCGAGACAATGATAGATGATATGGTCGTTCTCCTCTCCGGCTGGCACCGTACCGGGCAGCAGGCTGGTGAGCGTCGTGAACACGTTCTGCCGTACGCCACGGGATAACCGGGTCGGATAGACCAGAAAGCCCGGATGAAGCGGCAATCGGGGGTCCAGCGCGCGGCCGGCAACGTCCAGGCCGGCAACCACTGAGTGATAGAGGAAAAGCAGCACGAGTCGGGCAATGGCGGAAAGCGACCGGCGCGCTCTGCTCGGCTCAAGCAGGCACAGGCTGGTCCAGGTGGCTGCGATGACTGCGGCTGTTGCCGCGGGAATGTCTCCGACCTGAGCGCCCGCGAGCACAAGCCAGAGGCCGCCGAACCCGGTGGCTCGCAAACCAGCGCTCGACCAACGGCGTGCGCAACTGCGTGCCGAATTGTCTCGCTCTCCGCAGTATCTACTCATGCTGGAAGCCCTCGATCCGCGTCGGATCGCGCTACCGGGCTTCGTGGTGTCCGGCACGACCGGCTCTGCGCGTTCGATAAGAACGAATCCCGACGACAGCGTCCCATTGTGCATCTTCAGTTTGGGATCCATCGTTGGGCGTGGGCGTGACCGCGAGTGGCGGTACATCAACATCCAGAATGGTTCGGAAGGCAGCGCCGGATCGTTCGTCTGGCGCCACCTTCTTGGATGCGATTTTGCGATCGTGCCGCTCGGCCCGCGCAAGGCTAACGTGACGCCTGGCGGCGGAAGCAGCTTCCGCCTCGACCGCTCCTGGATGCCCGACATTGGTCCTCAGTTGAGTAACCACAGTGCGTCATACCCTGTTTCTTCGAACACCATGAGCCAGCCGCGTCAGCCGGAGTAGCCGCTGGCAGAATCGCCAACGTGCCCACAATTGCGGCTGTAACTAGGATAAACTTTCGCATTTGAATTCTCCTGATCCGGCGGTTTGAGGCAAGTCCAAGCATTATTGTTCAAGCGGTCATGCGAAGTACCGGTAGTGCGCCTGTACAACCGCATGATGCGTCGCCAGTAAAACGGGCGATATCAGGTGAGTGCCTGAGCGGTTGTCGGGAATCTCCCAATGCGCGAACCCCCGCGGAAAGGGTAGATTTACCGATGTTGGCTGCGGATCCCTTAGCCGGCGAGACCGGGACACCGCGACCTCGGGAAGGACGATCTACTCGGCGACACTCACTTCCGGAACGGAATAGCTCATGTCAACGCGCGGCAGCCATTCCACACCTAGACACATCATTACGTTTGCCTGTCTGGCAGCGCTCTCGAACGTGCTGGCTGGCTGCGGAAGGGAAACCGCGGCGAATGACACGCCGGCACCACGCATTGTGCGCACAGCGACTGTAGAAAAACGCAAGGTTACCACACCCCTCACGTTCTCCGGGCGGATCGAAGCAGAAGATGAAGTGAATGTTGCGTTCCGCATATCCGGACGGTTGCTGAGCAATGACAGCAAGATCGGCGATCGGGTCAGGGCCGGTCAGGTTTTGGCGCGACTGGAGTCCCAGAACGAGCTGAACGCGCTACGTCAGGCGCAGGCCGCTCTCGCCGCGGCGCAGGGACAAATGACGCAGGCGCGCAATCACTTTGATCGTCAGGAGACGTTGCTGGCGCAGGGCTGGACCACACGTGTCAATTACGATGCGGCGACTCAAGCGCAGCAAACGGCACGATCGCAGGTCGATGCCGCCGAAGCGGCACTGAGTTCGGCGCATGACCTGGTCGGATTCACCGAACTGAAGGCCGATGCGCCCGGCGTGATCACTGCGACCGGGCCGGGAGCCGGCGAAGTGGTGCAGGCAGGGCAGATGATCGCGAGAATCGCGCGCCAGGACGGTCGCGATGCGGTCTTCGACGTGCCCTCGCACTTGGTCCGGTCAGCTTCGACCGATCCGGAGGTCGATGTCAGCCTTGCGGACGATCCGGCGATTAGCGCCAAGGGACGCGTGCGCGAGGTTGCGGCACAGGCCAGTGCCGTGACCCGGACCTTTGAGGTCAGGGTCGGCCTGACAAATCCTCCGCCGGCGATGCGTCTTGGAGCCACAGTGGTGGGGCGAGTGACCACGAGCGCAGGGCCGATGATCGATATACCGGCCTCCGCCCTGACCAGGATGAACCAGCGCCCCGCAGTGTGGATCGTCGATCCGAATGCCGGTACGGTTTCGGTGAGGAACGTGGACGTTCTGCGGTTCGATGAAGCCCAAGCGGTGATTGCTCAAGGACTGGACACCGGCGAGATCGTTGTCACCGCCGGCGTGCAGGCACTTCATCCCGGCCAGAAGGTCCGGGTTCTCGGATCAGAGCAATGAGCGCGATCAATCTTTCCGACTGGGCGCTGAAACACCGCTCCCTCGTCGTCTATATGATGATCATTGCGGTGGTTGCGGGCGGCTTGTTCTATTTCCGCCTGGGTCGGAATGAAGATCCTGCCTTCATCATCAAGACGATGGTCGTTCAGGCCGCTTGGCCGGGCGCCTCCGTAGAGGAGACGATGAAACAGGTCACGGAGCGCCTTGAACGTCGCCTGCAGGAAACACCGCATCTCGATTTCATTCGCAGCTTCACGAGGGCTGGCGTCTCGACCGTGTTCGTGAATCTGAAAGGTAGTGCCGGCGCAAGAGAGGTCACCGACACCTGGTATCACGTGCGAAAGTCGATCGGTGACATGCGTCACACGCTACCCACCGGGGTGATTGGACCGGGGTTCAACGACGAATTTGGCGATACTTTTGGGATCGTTTACGGCTTTACAAGCGACGGCTTCACCCAGCGCGAGCTGCGCGACCGGGTTGAGGAGATTCGCTCCAAGCTACTGTTGGTTCCCGACGTGTCGAAAATCGAGCTTCTGGGCGAGCAGGACGAAGCGATCTTTGTCGAGTTTTCGACGAAAGATCTCGCGGCGCTCGGAGTCGATCGGTCCGCCCTGATCGCAGCGCTCCAGTCGCAGAACGTCGTCCGCCCGGCCGGGACGATTCAGACGAACGCTGAAAGCATCTCGGTACGAGTGTCCGGCGGCTTTCAGTCGGAGCAGGACGTCGCCGAGATCAATTTTTCCGCTGGCGGGCGCATGCTCCGCCTGAGCGATATCGCGCGGGTACATCGTGGCTACACAGACCCGCCCCACCCGTTGTTTCGTGTCAACGGCAGGCCGGCCATAGGACTCGCAATCGCCATGCGGGATGGCGGGGATATCCTTGCGCTCGGTGCCAATATCACAAAGGCAATGGAGCGGATTACAGAGGAACTCCCGATAGGCATCGAGCCCAGCCTAGTCGCGGACCAGCCCGTCGTGGTCAACCATGCAGTTCGAGAATTCATGGTGTCGCTGCTGCAGGCCATCGCCATCATTATGGTCGTCAGCTTCATCAGCCTGGGCCTGCGCCCGGGCCTGATCATCGCGCTGGCGATACCGTTGACGTTAGCGATCGTCATGCCGATCATGGGGCTGCTCAGCATCGACATGCAGCGTATATCGCTTGGTGCGCTGATCATAGCACTCGCGCTGCTGGTCGACGATGCCATGACGACAACCGACGCGACCCTCACCAAACTGGCGGAAGGTGCGAGCAAGATCGAGGCTGCCATTTCCGCCTACCGGACCCACGCGATGGCGATGCTCGCTGGCACGTTGGTGACCATCGCGGGCTTCATTCCGGTCGGCTTTGCGGCGAGCTCGGCCGGAGAATATACGTTCTCGCTCTTCGCGGTCGTCACCATCGCGCTGCTGGTGTCCTGGATGGTCGCCGTCATTTTCACCCCTTTGCTTTGCGCTGCTATCCTTGTCCCGCCCAAGCTTGGCAAGTCGGCGGACCCGGGCACGATTTTCCGGATATACCGAACATTCCTGACGTCGGCGATGCGCGCGAAGTGGCTGACGATCGCGATTTCCGTGGCGCTCTTTGTCGCCTCGGTCCTTGCAATGCCGCTGATCCCGCGGCAGTTTTTTCCGTCATCGGATCGCCCGGAGCTGCACGTCGATGTCAGCCTGCCGCAGAACTCCTCGATTTACGCGAGCGAAGCGGGGGCAAAGCGCCTGGATGCGGCGCTTGCAACAGATCCCGATGTGGCCCGGTGGAGCACTTACGTCGGACGAGGTGCCATCCGCTTCTACTTGCCCCTAAACGTCCAGCTCCCGAACGATTTCTTCACGCAGATCGTGGTGATCGCGAAGGACGTCGCCGCTCGAGAACGCCTGCAGGCGAAGCTAGAAAGAACGCTCGCCGAAGAATTTCCCAAGGCCATCGCGTTCGTCTCGCCGCTCGAACTCGGGCCTCCCGTCGGTTGGCCGATCCAGTATCGGGTCAGCGGGCCAGACGTTGAACGGGTGCGCGAGATCGCGCTTCAGGTCGGGCAGATCGTGGCGTCCAGCCCTGACACCAAGCAAACCAATTTCGATTGGATGGAGCCCGACCGGCAGGTGCGTATCCGCGTGGACCAGAACGAGGCGCGACAACTCGGTCTGAGCTCACAGGCGATTGCGACTGTTCTGAACGCCGTCATTACAGGCACGCCTATCACTCAGGTGCGCGATGACATCTATCTCGTCAACGTGGTGGCGCGCGCGACTGACGAGCAGCGGGTCTCGCTTGACAGTCTGCGGAACCTGCAAGTAGCGCTGGGCGGCGGACAGACCGTTCCTCTCAGTCAATTTGCATCCTTCGAATATAACCAAGAATTCCCGCTCATCTGGCGTCGCGACCGCGTTCCGACCTTGACGGTCCAGGCTGCCATTGCCGGTGACAAATTGCCGGAAGGCGTTGTCACCTCGCTGTTGCCGGCAATCGAAAAGTTCCAGAAGACCCTTCCACCATCGTACAGAGTGGTCGTCGGCGGGACGGTAGAAGAAAGCCAAAAATCACAGGCATCCGTGCTGGCGGTCGTCCCAGTGATGCTGTTCGTCATGTTCACGGTCCTTATGGTCCAGCTGCAGAGCTTCCCGAGGTTGTTCATGGTCCTCAGCGTGGCGCCGCTCGGACTGGTCGGGGTCGTTGCCGCGTTGATGCTTTCCGGAAGGCCGCTCGGCTTCGTTGCCATTCTGGGTGTCCTTGCGCTTTTGGGTATGATCAGCAAGAACGCGATCATTCTGATCGGTCAGATCGACGCGGAGCGCGCCATCGGCAAGTCTCCTTGGGAGGCCGCGGTAGACGCAAGCAGCTCCCGGTTTCGACCAATCATGTTGACAGCGATATCAACTGTCCTTGGGATGATTCCGATCGCGCCGACGGTGTTTTGGGGACCGATGGCATTCGCCATCATGGGCGGCTTGCTGGTTGCCACGGTTCTCACCCTCGTCTTCTTGCCGACGGTTTATGTTGCCTGGTTTGGCGCGGCCGACTCGGCGATCGACCCCGCGGTGAGCAAGACTCAGTCAGTGGGCAAGCAAGGCCGCATAGGGGAATCCTCACGTTCGGTTAGGTAGTCAACCCGATGTGCCGACCGTCGTGCATCTGTGATGATCGAAGAAGCTATTCGAGTCGCCGTTCGCACCGACCGCCGGATGGTTGCCATGTGCGACGTACGAGCCACTTACCGTCGGGCCGCTGCGCGTCGTTCGTGATGGACGAAATGCATAGGATCGGGACACCTCATGAGCACAAAAACCGACGTCCAAAGGCTGCCGCTGCGGACCCTGACCGCCATGGTGGTGGGCGGCATGGTCGGGGCCGGCGTGTTCTCGATACCTCGCAATTTTGCGCAGGCGACCGGAATCTACGGGGCGCTCATCGCCTGGGCCATCGCTGGCGCGGGCATGCTCATGCTGTGTTTCGTCTTCCAGACCTTGGCCAACCGCAAACCGGATCTTGATGCCGGTGTCTACGCATACGCTCGGGCAGGGTTTGGGCCCTATGTCGGCTTTTTTTCCGCCTTCGGCTATTGGGCCAGCGCTTGCGTCGGCAATGTGTCCTACTGGATCCTGATCAAGTCGACGCTCGGCGCGTTTTTTCCGATTCTGGGGCAGGGCAATACCCTAACCGCAGTGCTCATCTCCTCGGTCGGAATATGGGCGTTCCATTTTCTGGTGCTGCGCGGCGTGAAGGAAGCGGCCGGCATAAACGCGATCGTCACGGTGGCCAAGATCATCCCTTTATTGCTGTTCGTGGTGTTGTCGATCTTCTTTCTCAAGCCGTCGGTGTTCGCAGAGAATTTATGGGGCGGCAGCGCGGGCGACTACGGCAACCTGTTCGAACAGGTCAAGGCGACGATGTTGGTGACCGTCTTCGTATTCTTAGGGATCGAAGGGGCCAGCAACTACTCGCGGTTCGCGGAGAAGCGCGAAGACGTGGGTGTCGCCACAGTCACGGGATTTCTCGGCGTGCTGGCGCTGTTCGCGTCGGTGTCTATCCTCGCCTACGGCGTCCTGCCACGAGCGGAGATCGCGCAGCTTCGCCAGCCCTCCGTCGGCGGCGTGCTCGAGGCTGCGGTCGGGCAATGGGGTGCGGTCTTCATCGGTGCCGGCGTAATCGTTTCGGTTCTCGGCGCGTATCTGGCGTGGACGATGATGGCTGCCGAGGTGCTTTCCGTTGCAGCGAAGAACCGGGATATGCCCACCTTCCTGGCGCGAGAGAACGTCAATCAAGTGCCATCGGCGGCGCTTCTAATGACCACGCTGCTAATTCAGGCGGTGCTCGTCGCAACGCTGTTCTCAGACGACGCCTTCACGTTCGCGCTGTCGCTATGCAGCCATCTTTCGTTGATTCCCTATTTCCTGTCCGCAGCGTTCGCGTTGATGCTGGTCTATCGGAGGGAAACCTACGAGAAGGATTCACGCGACCTTCGGAAGGACGCCGTCATCGCGGTTTTGGCGACGATCTACACGATATTCCTGTTGTTCGCGGGCGGGACGAAGTTCCTGCTGCTCGGATTCATCATCTACGCCCCCGGGACCATCCTGTACTACATCACACGGAATGAGCAGGGCAAACAATTGTTCACGCCGGCGGAGTGGGCGTTGTTCGCGGTAGCGGTGATCGGATGCGTCGTCGGTATCCATGGCCTCGCCACCGGCTACATCAGTATTTAGCCCCGGTACGAAAGGATCCAGCAATGGCGAATTCCCCAGCTTTCGGCGTTCATTCGGAGGTCGGTCAGCTCCGCAAGGTGATGGTCTGCGCGCCGGGTCGCGCACATCAGCGCCTCACACCGTCCAATTGCGATCAGCTGCTCTTCGACGATGTTCTCTGGGTGGAGAACGCCAAGCGCGACCATTTCGACTTCGTCACCAAGATGCGGGACCGAGGCGTCGAGGTGGTTGAAATGCACAACTTGCTGGCCGAGACGCTGTCGGTGCCCGAAGGCAAGAAGTGGATTCTCGATAACCAAGTCGTGCCGGATCAGGTCGGGCTCGGTTTTATCGACGAACTGAGAAGCTATCTGTCCGGCCTGGACAATCGCAGGCTTGCGGAAACTTTCATTGGTGGCTTGTCGATCCATGACTTTCCTGAGGAGCATGGCGGCGAGGCGATCAAGATAGTCAAGGAGGCTGCTGGCGCCACCGAGTATCTGCTTCCGCCTCTGCCAAACACGCTCTATACGCGCGACACTACCTGTTGGATCTATGGCGGCGTCACGCTCAATTCGCTTTTTTGGCCAGCAAGGCACGAGGAAACCATCCTCGCGACCGCGATCTACAAGTTCCACCCCGATTTCGCTGGCAAGGTCAATGTCTGGTGGGGCGACCCTACCCACGACCATGGCCTGGCTACGCTGGAAGGTGGTGACGTGATGCCGATCGGCAAGGGAGTTGTGCTGATCGGGATGAGCGAGCGCACGTCTCGCCAGGCGATCAGCCAACTCGCGGCGACGCTATTTCAGAAGAAGGCGGCAGAGCGGGTGATCGTCGCAGCGATGCCTAAGATCCGCGCGGCCATGCATCTCGACACCGTATTCACGTTCGCGGACCGCGATTGCGTCCTGACCGCACCCGACTTCATCAACCAGACGCGCGCCTATTCCTATCGCCCGAGCGATCACCCGAGCGGTCTTGAGTTGCACGCCGAGAACAAGCCATTTGTCAACGTCGTCGAGGAAGCGCTCGGCCTCAAGAAACTTCGCGTGGTCGAGGCTGGTGGGAGCGACTATCAGCGCGAACGCACCCAATGGGACAGTGGCGCGAACCTTGTCTGTGCCTCGCCGGGCGTGGTTTACGCCTACGACCGCAACACCTACACGAACACCCTGCTGCGCAAGGAAGGTATCGAAGTCATTACCATCGTTGGTGCGGAACTTGGCCGGGGTCGAGGCGGCGGTCACTGCATGACCTGTCCGATAATCCGGGACGCCGTGGAGTATTAGCAAGGCAGCAGGCGAGGGACTGCTCTGGAGCGACTGCGAGTTTCGCAGGCCTGGAACTTCGGGGCGGCCGATGTCTCCGCGCTGCCGGAAGTGATACATGCAGGTGCACGCTTTGAGCAACGCAGATGTCGGCAGGATCGTCATCAGACTTTCCAATCCTCTGCAACTATTCAACACGCTTGATCCAGCGCCATTCCGCGAGAAAGAACTCGCAACCGAGGCAGAGCGATACATCGCCGATCAGGCTGAAGACATCGCGAATCCGGCTCCCATCCAAATCGTGATTCATCTAGCCTGGGCGGGCTCCTTGGATGCCATCGGGCCGGATTTGGCTCCGGCCGTGGCGCAGCATTTCCTGCTGCGCGCTCACGAAAAATCGAGAGAACTGCAAGTTCTGTTCAAGTCAGGCCGCCGCTCGCTGATGGTCGGCGTTGCCATCCTCTCGAGCTGTCTTGCGGCTGGATGGCTGGCCGGCTCGGTCTTTGGAGATGGACCTCTCCCGGACATCCTGAGGGAAAGCTTCTTGATTCTGGGTTGGGTCGCGATCTGGAAGCCGTCGGAAATTTTTCTCTACGGTTGGCCAGCGATTGTGGAGCAACGACGGCTTTTCGAACGGCTCTCGGCTGCCGTAGTTGTTGTGGCTGCGGTTCCGGAGCCGGATCAGTGACGCGGCACGTCAATGAAGGAAGCACCGCTATGAGAACTGAGTGTCGATCTTTCGTTGCGGCGTTAACCGATCGCGCTCTAACTCGCGTGCTCTCTCTGTCACAGGCGTGCGCGATCTTGGCGAGAAATGCTCGTCGGGGTTGACAAGCGATAAGCCGAGCCTATCGTGCTCGCTTGTTGGGGCAGGGCCGACAATCTCGAGGATTCGGATGCGTTTATCTGAATTTCTTTTGCAGATAATTGGACTCTTAGGTTCGACTGCCGCGTTTGCAGCCGACGTGGATCTGAGAGATTTCAAGGCGAACCCGCCGCCGCTCGCTGCGCCTTCTTGGAGTATCGTTGGCTCGGTCTCGCCAACCTATACTGACAACGCCTTGTTCAGCCGCAGCGATCGCAGGTCAGATGTTTATTATGAGCCGGACATCAGTGCCAGGCTTGACGGCTATCTGACAGCCGACCTGTCGTATAGAGTTTACGCCCGCGCGCAGTACGAAGCGTTTGCCACGGAGAAGGACGGCAACTTCGCAATCGCACGCTTGGGTGGGCGGTTGACCGAAACTTGGAACGGCTGGAGATTCTCCGCAATCTACGAAAATCGTTACGACTTCGACGGCGTCTACCGCGACCTCGCGTTCACCTCGCACGACGTAATGGGTTCCGTGGCTCGTGACTTCCAGGTTAGCAATGTGACGCTGTCGCCATTGTGGCTGCTGACGTACCGCTTTTCTGATTTGGCCGAGGCGCGCCGCTGGCGCTTTGATGCCGTTCTTGGCATCGAGGTCAAACTCGATTCGAAGTGGTCGATCGTGAGCGCGCCTTTGTTCGAAGCCTACTGGTTTACCGATGGATTGAATTCCGGCCGGCGGGACCAGCTCTATTCCGCCGACATAGGGTTGAGATACAATTTTTCCAGCAATCTGTCGCTCACGACCACTGTGCTTTACGAAGCGCGGACGTCCAACGTTCCACTGCGGCACTACAGAGATCTTCGGATCGGTCCGCGACTCGACTTTGCCTTTTGAGAGAGTATCTGAGAATGCTTGCGAGACCCCTGTCCGTGCTGCTGGGAATGGTTTTCGGGATCATGGCGGTTACCCCCGCAGCGGCGGATCCTCGTGATTCTGTCGACCGAAGCCAACGTATGGATACCGACGCACTGAGGGACGACCTTGGGCAAAATCGACTGCGGGTGCCAGCGCATCCACTGGTGATTGCACCCGCGCCACAAAATCCTCCGATCGCTCTGCCGAAGAAGAAGTCCAGCCCTGCCGCTGGTCGTAGTGGATAAGTCGTTGTGCTGCAGGGGTCGGCACCTCCTCGTGGCCCGGTTGTTTTCCAATCGCATTCCGTTGTTTGCAGCCTACACCAGTCTGCAACTTTGTTGCATGCCTGAAGGACGAAAGATCTCGTCATCATCGTCTCTTGTTTGACGAAAGCTCGAAGCCAAGCGGGAAAAAATGGCACGCTCGTTAGCTCATGCCAGTCATGCGTAGGTTTCGAAGTATTATGAAATAACCCCTTGGTTGTATGAACAACGAGGAGCATGATGCAGGTTATCCCTTAGGGGTGTTGTGTAGGTCGCGTCGTCTTGGGAGCGCTGAGGTGGTGATTAAATAGGTCGATCATCACTCGTCCAAAGTTGGCTTTCAGGGCAGACCAAAAAAAAGGTGTTGCAATGAAGCCGTACAGCCCTCGTGCGAGCTTGTTGAATTCACATGGCGCTCCGCAGCGCTTGCCCTTTGAGGAAGCCCGCAATCGGCCTGATCGTCACCCTTACGAAGATCTTCTTTTTGTAGTGCGCCCCCTGCGGGGCGGCGGATTCGCATACGATGGGATGGATCGTGCCTGCACGTCGCTTCTGCGACTGCCATCGGGCAAGGTGTTTGGACTCGCTATCTCTCAATGTTGGTCGAGCGAAGACTCGGAGAAGATTTGCGAGGTGTTGCGGACGTGCTTGGAAGAGAAGGTGGAGGTTCGAACTCACCACAGCCTGGCGCTTGGCGGGCTTCGACGCGAGGTCGAAACAATCGTGTTCCCCCTTATCGAACCCGAGGGCGGAGTGATCGCTCAGCTCGTCGGTCGGCATCGCATTCTTCCTGAGGAACCTGATGAATGCGAAACAGATGAACCGGCCGGGCTAGTAGACGACTTGACCTCCATCCGGGAGGATATACAGCAGAGGATAGCCTCCGAGCTTCATGATTCTACTTGCCAACATCTTGTGGCCGCAAGTCTTGGGCTCGTGCGTATTCGCAACTGCGCTGGCCCGACAAATGGTGTGGACAGCCTTTGCGAGCTCGTCGATGCATCCATTGACCGTGCTCTGAGAGAGATCCGCTCCCTCACGTATTTGATGCATCCCCAGGACGTGGTGGCAGAGGGACTGAAGGCGACCATCGAGTGCTATGCCTGCGGCTTTGCTGCGCGGACTGCGTTGCGTGTCCAGACCGACATCGACGCCGGCGTGGATCGATTCTCATACGAGATCCAAAGGTCGTTGCTGCGGGTCATTCAGGAAGGGCTTGCAAACATATTCAGGCACGCAAAGGCGACAGAGGTCAAACTGCTCGCCAAAGTGACAGGCGAGCAGTTTCAGCTGACAATAAGCGACAATGGAAGCGGCTTTCCGGCCCACCGTGCCAAGAGGTTCGGAACGGCGATGTTGGGTGTCGGCATTCCCGCAATGAGATCAAGGCTTGCGCATCTTGGCGGCTATCTCGAGATCCAGTCTAACCCTGAAAGCTCCGGGACGATGTTGTACGCGGTATTCCCGCTGCCGAGTGAGGCAAAGCGGCGCAGGCGGCGCTTGCCGTTACAATGAAATAGATCAAGGCAAGCGCTCGAACAGGTGTATGGGGCGATCGTCGCCCTCAGTGCTGGCCCCGGTCTGGCACTCGATACGGCGGCGTTCGAAGCAGGAGTGCGTTCTATGAAGCGAATCTTGATCGCGGATGATCATGAGGCCGTCCGTTCTGGCATCCGCTCCGTGCTTGCGCAACGTGCTGATTGGGAAGTTGTCGCGGAGGCGAGCGACGGCAAAAAGGCGGTTGCGGCCGCGATCGAGAGCAAGCCGCACGTCGCCATCCTCGACTTTTCCATGCCGCGCATGACCGGAGTGGAGGTAACCCGGCGGATCAGGGAATTCTCGCTTCCGATCGAGGTCCTGATATTTACCGTTCACAACTCTGGTCTGTTGGCGCAACAGGCCTATCTGGCTGGCGCCCGCGCGTTCTTGTCGAAGTCGGATGCGAGCAAGCTGCTGGTTGCTGCTGTCGATTCTCTCTTGGTCCACAAATCGTTCGGTATTGGGAGCGGGGTGGACGATCTCGATGGCGCATCGGTTGGTGGAACTAGGCTGACGCCACGCGAGCGGCTCGTCGTCAAGCTGGTGGCGGATGGCTATAGCAACAAGGGCATCAGCGCTATCCTGAACCTCAGCGTGAAGACAACGGAGGCCCACCGCGCCGCCGCGATGAGGAAGCTCAGCGTGAATTCGACCGCCGGCCTTGTTCGATACGCGGTTCGCGCCAAACTGGTTACTGATTGATCAATCATCAGGCGGTGGGATATCCGCGATCCAATTTCAGGGTTTTGTGGGATAACTTTCCGACAGATGGCCGATACAGTCGGCCGAATTGGCTGCCGGTCTTCTCCGTTGATCGCCTGATAGGATCTGGGTCAGCATGCGGGAGCGCCGCCGTGAAGCGCATCGTAATTGCGGATGATCATGAGGTTGTACGGTCGGGCCTGCGCGCGATCGTTGAAGTGCGCTCTGATTGGATCGTCTGCGGCGAGGCGTGCGACGGGGAGCAGGCACTAGCTATGGCGGTTCAGACGCGTCCGGACATCCTGATCGCCGACTACTCGATGCCCGTCATGAATGGGCTAGAAGTCAGCCGCCGCCTCGGTGCAATGCACATGCGCGTCGAAGTGTTAATCATGACAATGCATGAAAGCGAAGAGCTGTTGACGGAGGCTATTCTGGCTGGCGTGCGTGGCTTTCTGTTCAAATCCGACGCGAAGGAGCACCTATTGTCCGCGATCGACGCCTTGCTCGATCGTAGGCCGTACTTCACGGGCGTGTTGCTTGAGAAACTTCTACGCAACTATCAGATCAACAAGCAGAATAAGTCGGGCGTACTGCTCACCTCGCGGGAACAGAGCGTGGTCCAGCTCATCGCGGAGGGTCATACGAACAAATCAATCGGTTGCATCTTGAAGCTGAGCGTAAAAACCATCGAGACGCATCGTGCTGCGGCGATGCGCAAGCTTGGGATGTCCTCTACGGCGGAGCTTGTTCGCTATGCCATCCGCAAGAAACTAGTCGAGCCATAAGTTTCAGCGGAATCGCGTTGTTTCGGGAGCGACGTCCGAATGCGGTGAAGCAGGGGCTCACGTGGGAGATAATTTGGCACCGCTCTATTCGATACGAATGGCTTGCCCTGAGTGCGGCAGGCCTATGAGAGTTTTGCCCGACGAACCGGCGAACGGGCGGCTGCGCTACACCTGCGCCAAATGTGAGGACGACCCTTTGCGCGACCCTACGGCGCGCAAGTGGGCGGACGGGCCGCTGCGCCCGCCCGAGAAGTGAGCGGCGGTCAGCCATTCCGATCTGACGTAGGAGGTTATCCAGGCCTGATTGACAGCGTAGGGGCAGAGAGACGAGACCGTTTCGTCGGGTCCGTGAATTACCAGTCTACGCGCTGCTGTCTTCCATGCTTCGGGAGCCCGGTATTAGCGGTTAGCCTCCCCTGTCGACGTAGGGACTGTCGCCGCCGGCCCCAACTGATTCCCTCGCAGCAGTTCCGAGATGACTCTTGAGCCTTTCGAGTGCTTCGGCCGACCAATTTCGAATGTCGGCAACCTCAACCCATGCATCGAGATAGTGTTCTGGCGCGTAGACATGGCCATAGCCGAGCGGAGTGCCGGTTGCGACCGCCATGTCAACGGCGATCTGCAACATGGTCACGACCGGATACCATCGCAGTTCAGGCGAAACGTCCGGTCCGCGCGGTGCATTCATCCAGGCCGGGCGCCGGTAGGCGTACCGATAGTCGAAGAACACGATCGGATCACTTGCATATTGCAGGAAGACGACGCGCATCGGCCCCCATGGCGTATCCGAGGCGACCGTCGGGCCGTTCTGGTTCATAAATCGCACGAAGCGGCCATCACGAAATTCCGGCAGCCAGGCCGGCGAGGGGGCGTTCCGGTTCGCGGTGATCGAGCGCCATATCCTGCTCGTGAAAGGGGAGCCGCTCCAGAGGGCCCCAGTGATCGGATCGCCGATCGTCTCGAACAACTCAGCGGAATTCTGTGAGTTCATAGCGCCGAGGCTCAGGCCGTGCAGATATATATTTGGGCGCCGATCCTTCGGTAACATCGTCCAATGTCCGTAAATCGCGGCAAACAGGGCCCGTGCGGCTTCAGTCCCGTATTCCGGTTGAAACAGCAGAGACAGGGGACTGTTGAGATAGGAATACTGCACCGCAACGCTGGCAACGTCGCCATCGGCGAGATATTCGATCGTATCCGTTGCAGCCGGGTCGATCCAGCCGGTTCCCGTCGGAGTAATGACGATGAGCACGGAGCGCTCAAAGCCTCCCTGGCGCTTGAGCTCGCCGAGCGCCAATTCCGCGCGCCCGCGGGCGGTGTCTGCGCCGCGCAATCCCACATAGACGCGGAGTGGATCCCGGGCGGGGCGGCGGGTGAATGCGGCGATCTGCGCCGCGGTCGGTCCGGAAGTCACGAACTCCCGCCCGGCACGGCCGAGCTCATTCCATTTAATCAGCGACGCTGCACTCCCCGTCCTGGTGGCTTCGCCCGGCTGAGGTCGCTCCGGTTCAAGCAGGGCGTCAAATTCCCGAAACGAAGAATCCAACGCGCTGAAGGCGGCGCGGATAAGCAGATTGTTGGCGATCGACCAGATCAGCAGGACGGCCACGAGAAGGCCGACGAAGTTCGCGATCTTCCTAGGAATGAACCGCCGAATCCGGCCGGAGACAAAACTGGTTACCAGCTTGAACGATTCCGCCAGCCAAAGCAGTGCGAAAAACGTGATGAGCGCGATCACGGAGACTTTGGCGGGATGGGCGGTTTCAACCAGCTCCATGCTCATGGCGGTACGGATCGAATTCTGCCATTCCGCCGCCCGCCAGAGAGACAGGATGATCGTCAGGAAGCAGCCCAACGCGACCGCCACGTTGGCTGCGGATCGGATTTGTGGCGATGGCTCGGGAAGTTCGAGATAGTGCCATAGCCAGCGCCAGAGCACGCCTAGCTCGTAACCGATCGCAAAGCAGGTGCCGGCAAGGACTCCCTGGATCAAATAGCTTCTTGGGACGAGCGTCGGTGTAAGCGCCGCTGCGAAAAACAATGCTCCCAGCGCCAATCCAACACCTGAGAGAGATACCACGTACCGCCAGACAATCTGCGCGGGACCCTTGACGATGTTCATTCCGCGCCTCTCTCCGGTGCGGGGTTATAATCGGGAAGCCGGCAGGGGAAATTAAACCTACGCGAGGTGAATTGCGCGCGAGCAACACCGGCCAGTGCGCGCCAAGCATCCCGCCTAGAACGGAGAACGGATCATTTCGGACGAATGTCCTTGTAGATGATGCCGTCCTTCATAATCAGGACGAATTTGTTCTCCGGGTCGGCGATGAGGCGAATGTCCTCCAAGGGATTGCCATCGACGAGCAGGAGATCGGCCAACGCGCCTTCTTCGACCGCTCCGAGCTTGCCGGGATACGGATTGCGCGCACCGGAGAGGGCGAGCAACTCTCCGTTTGCTGAAGTCGCCATTGCCAATGCTTCTGCTGGAGTGAACCAACGTGTGAGATCCACGATACCCTGACCCTGATGCTCAGCCAACGCCTTGGAGAAGAGAATATCAGTTCCGAAGGCCGTCTTGATCTTGTATTTTTTTACAAACCCGTACGTGGTGTCGGTGCCCGCAACCACTTGGCGCATCTGCGCTTGTTGCGCGGCAGGAAGCATGGCTGCGCCGCCAAGGTCTACGAATGGCTGTGTGCTCAGCCAAATCTTCTCCTCCGCAAGGAGACGTGCGGTCGGCTCATCCATCAAATGACCGTGCTCGATCACCTTGACGCCTGCAGCAATGGAGCGTCGGATGGCGTTTGGCGTATAGGCGTGGGTCGCCACATAGGTTCCCCAATCGGTAGCTGCTTCGACGGCCGCCCGCAGTTCCGCCTCTCTGAAGGTAGTCACGTCGAGTGGACTGAAAGGTGAGGCAACGCCGCCGCCTGCCGTCAGCTTGATCTGCGATGCGCCCTGCATGAGTTGTTCGCGCGTGCGTTTGCGAACCTCGTCGGGACTATCTGCGATCATGCTTCCACCAAGCTGCTCGACGCGGCTCGTTCCGCCGAGACTTTGCGGCAGCTCCCAGAGCTCACGGAAGTCGCCGTGGCCGCCGGTCACTGTGATGACGGCACCGGATGGATAGATGCGAGGGCCTACAACGACCCCCTCGTCGATGGCGCGCTTCAGCGCGAAAGCTGGGCCGCCCATGTCCCTTACCGTGGTGAACCCGCGCATCAGCGTAGCAGTGGCTTCCGCGCCCGCGAGCAGCATCGTGTAACCCAAGTCGCTCGAAAGCATTTGAGCAGGGGTCGGACGAACCATCGTCGCATGCCAGTGCATGTCGCTGAGCCCGGGCATCAGCACGCGTCCGCCGCCTGCTATGATGCGGGTGTCCGGGGTGCGATCGACCGGATTGGCAGCAATCGCAATACGCTCGATGGTGTTGCCTCGGATAAGGACATCCGATGGAGCGGAGAGCGCTTGGCTCTTCCCGTCGAAAATGCGCACGTTCTCAAAAACCGTCAGGGCAGGGCGCTCCTGCGCCACCCCTGGACCGAGAGCGGCGCATGACGCAAGAATGGTCGCCGCGCACACAGCTTTTTGCATCTGCACAACTACTTCGGAGAGCATGTCGTTACTCCGGCCGCATGCGATTACTGCGCGCGGGTTCGTCGTAGCCCTTGCGGCGGCTGTAGAACATAAGCCCGATAAGGCCGCAGCCGGTCATCAGCATCAGGATTACAGCGCCTCCCAGGATGACGTTGCGGTAAAGCGGCATGGATGGCGTTGCCTGCCATACCGCCACGCAGTACCAGATTGCCGCAACGAGAAGAGCTGTCAGAAAGGTCCCAACGACCCATCGACTCGTGATGCGCAAGGTTGCCTCCTTCGTCTGATTAGGACTGGCGCGGGCTTCGCGGCGACGCGGTCGACCCCGCGGATTGCGCGCGGCCCGTTGCTAGCGCCACCGCCATCCGCAATGACGACGACCGCGATGCCACCAGCACACCCATCGGCGCCGATGCCGTGGCGATCGCGGCGGACCCCAGCCTGGACGAGGGGGCGGTCCCCATTGTGCCTGCGTCAGGTCATTCGATCGCTCGCTGGTCTGGCCGAGATCGTGAGCAATCGGCATTGCTTCTGCGGACTCAATAAAACGAACCCCGATGGCGCCGATCGCCACGGCAACAACGGCATTCTGAGCAAAGCCAAGGAAAGCCCGACGGTTCGGTGTGTCCATCATCTTTCTTCTCCTTTGTTAAGCGGTTCGTCCCGCCGCCTGAAGGGCGTTGAGCCACGCACGCCGCGCGAAATCAGGTCGACTCAAGCAGAATCCGACGGCCCTGCTGCTGATGGTAAAGCCAAACGCGATCATCACGGCTCTGAAGGGCGCAGACCCACAGCAGAAGAGCCCCCAAAGGCTCGAGGTCGGAGCGGACGTCATAGACAGTCATCCCATCCTCCTGGTCTGCCTGATGATCGGTACGCTTGGGATGCTAGCGTCGAACCCGCGCCGTCGACATCCGACGAAACCCTGAGCGATGGGGTGGGAATGTTCTTGTGGGGCCGAGCGGAGCGATCGTGAGCTCGATGGCGTTTGCAAGCTGTCGGTAGCCGCACGGCCGCACCGTCAGGTTAGGGACCTGTCTCAGGCGCCCCCGACAGCGAGCACTGGGCGTCGCCGCGGTGACCATGCAGGGCGGCTCCATCGAGCTGATCACCATGGCTGTTGAAATTCTTGGCCTGAGGAGAAGGGCGGCGCCGACCCGAGCCGCCGTTCGAGAACTACGGTTCTGCGGGTATCTAAGTGACCGTTGTAAGCACCGTAGCTAGTGCCGCTCAGCTCACGTAAACTGATGTCGAATCAAAGGGGTTGACCGGACACCCCTTCCGCCACCTCATTGTCCGACGGTCTCTAATCCGTCTTTCTGTGTTGAAGAAGCGCATGGGACGGACCAAAAAGCTGATCGATTGCCACGACTGCGACCACCCGGTTTCGACGAGTGCGTCGGCTTGTCCAAATTGCGGCTCGAAGGTGCCGTTCGGTCCTCCCATTCTTCACCGCAAAAGGCCGCCGATCTATAACGTCGAGGCGCGCAACGACCGCAACATGGTCGTCTTTGCCGGGACGCTGGGAGGCTTAGGCGCAGCCTATGGATTTGCGACAAGCGCGGGGCTGCTTAGCGCTGCGCTGCTGGTCACGTCGTACGGCATGCTGGGGGTCTTGGTGGGCGTCCCGCTTGCGGCGTTGTTCAACATCACGCGCCGGCTGTGGCGGTAGCGACCTCCGGAATAGGAAGTCTACGCACCAGCCTAGCGTCGCTCCCGGCGCTCTGATCCGCAATTGATCGGCAGCCGGGAGCATGGGGGCTGGTAAGGAAGCGGTGCCATTTCCAGATCCGGGTGATGATCCAGGCCGTTTGAAATTCCGGTAGTCTTACGGAATCCTTTTTCGGAACACGGTGTTCTACTGTGAGAACACCGGCGAGATTTAAGTACCAGTTTGTAATTTGACCGGGATGGCCGCAGTGGGGGCTGGAACCACCCTGCGGCCTTTCGCTTTAGCGAAACCCATTTCTAAGTTGAGCCGTACCGTCTCTGGGGGCGAAGTCGGCGGAGAATTCGTGAGCATTCAAATTATTATAGCCGCCATGTTGGAGCGCGAGCTAGCAGCGCGCGGCGTGCAATCGTTGGGACCTTCCGATTGCATGGATATCGTCGAGAGCCTGCTCGGGCGCTTGAAAGATTTGGACCGGGAGTTAGCTGCGCGAACCGGCAACCAAACGGTAGGCTCATGGAGAGACGGCCCCGGGTCGGAGGGGCCGGGGACTGGTTAGACCGAGGCCGCTACGCGGGAGCCCTTTAGACCGGCTTCCGGTGTCCAATGGCCGGCGCGTATTTGTCCGCTCCAGGCTCAAGATGCTGAGGCCAGTCGATTGCCGTGCAAAACAAACCGCGCCGCTCGATTTCGCGTGCAAGAGCCTCCGCGCGCAGCCTTGCTGGCAATCCGACAAAGCGCGTGCCGGCTAGCCTATCTGCTTGCACCTCATGGCGGATGAACTCGTGCATCCGCAGAATGAACTGGTCAGATAGGCCTTCGAACTCGCTCATGCCAGCCAATCGCGTCAGTCAAAGATATAGGCAACCAAAAAGGTGGCTGGCTGCCAAGCGATGAACCCAATCGCCTCCAGCGAAACAGCTGCGGCCAGGAGGGCTACGGCGCTGAAGGTGAGGGGAATGACGAGATCGATAAACTTGTGGGGCTCGTCTGCATCCGCGGTTTGAAATGCGGTTCTATTGGACATTCGAATATTCCTCTATTCGAGGTCATATCGAATTGGACGCTCTCAGCAAAACGTTCGCTGGAGTTAACCTGACCGCTAAACCTTAACAGCTGAGTCCACGCAGCCGCCAAAGCCAAGGCGCTAACGCAACCTCGTTCGGCTTGTGGTGGTCTGCTCCCGACAGTGATTTGTCAGCTGCGGTGGAATTCGAGCGAGAACGTCGATTGGAGTGAAGCCTCGATTCTGCATTTGACGATCAAGTGCGGCGAGGTCGCGCATCGTACGGTAGAGGAGCGAGGTCCGTTCGAAAAAGGATCAATACGGTTGACAAGAGACCCCTTCCGCCGGTCTATCCGTCGGGTTTATCGGACAGGTAATCAGTGCATCAGACCTCCAATCCTGCCGCGCTCGACAAGCTGAAGCTCCGCATTCAGGCGTTGCGCGCCAAGACGATCGCCAATGGCTGCACCGAGGACGAGGCGCTGTCTGCGGCTGCCAAGGTCGCCGAGCTGCTGGATCGACATGATCTGTCGCTCTCCGACGTCGAACTGCGCGCGTCGTCGTGCGAGCGGAGGGTCTACGAGACTTTTCGCAAGAAGCGCATTCCGCTGGACGACTGCATCGGCGCGATCGCTCGTTTCTGCGATTGTCGGGTCTGGCGCGAGAAGAGCCCGGCCGGCGAGAACCGCTATGTGTTCTTCGGTCTCGGCGCGGATATCGAGGTCGCGCATTATCTGGCTGAGTTGATCGACGGCGCCGTGCGCGCCGAACTTGGCCGCTTCAAGACCTCGGTCGACTACAGCAGGTTCCGGCACCAGGAGCGGCATCTGGCCAATGCCTCCTTCGCGCTCGGGATGGTGGCGTCGATCGCGGACAAGTTGGTGGCGATCAAGGCCGGTCGCGATCAGGTCAACGAGAGCACCGGCCGCGGGCTGGTGGTTCTCAAGACCTCGGTGGTCGATGCGGAGTTCGACAAGCTCGACCTGAAGATGCGGACCCAGCGCAGCGCCAGCCGGATGGTGTCGATGACGGCCTATGAAGCCGGCGGCGCGGCCGGCGCGTCGCTCGCGATCAATCCCGGGCTTGGCGCGTCGCGGTCAGGGACCACTTCCAAAGAAAGCTGAACGCAGCGTCACCGTCATTGCAGTTCAGTCGATGGACTTCTCGAGCTTCTGGGCTGCCCGGAAGTCGTCCATATGCTGCAGGTTCGGCCCGTAGGCAGCCTCCTTGGTCAGCAGGTGGTAGACCCGGGCCACGACGGTTTGGAGATGTTTCATTCGTCCGCGCGGCATCGCCCGGGCCTTGCAAAGGGCTCGGACCGCATGCGCCCGGAAATAATCAAAAGCGTCTGACATCGCGGACTTAACGTCCCGCGCAATGATTAGTTCTTGGATTGGTCCTTGGATTGGTTCTTGTTCGCGCGTCCCAAACGCGTCCAGGAACGCAATCGCATTCAGGAACCTGGCCCTCGCTGGCCTGTTGTTGGCACTCTGGTCCAGCCACGGAGGGCGCCCTTGGAAAGCACGATCATCGGAGAATTCGACACGCGCCGAGGCGCCGAGCTTGCGGTTGAGCATGTCGTGCAGGAATGCGGCGTGCCGCGAACCGACGTTTTTGTCCAGCCCGTCGGGGATGCGAACACGACGGGGACACGCCCGGCCGGTCCTGACGCCAAGGCCGCGCCTGAGCCGGAGGGGCACCAGAAGCTGGAAGGCCGGATCGAGGTCTCCGTGGATTTTCACGGCGATGCGCCCGAGAAGATCGCAGACGCCTTGAAAGGCGCTGGTGCAAGGGCGGTCCGAACCAAGTAGCGGCGAGGGGAGACTGTGGCGCCGGAATCCGCACACGCTGAACAGTGAACCTGGTTCTGAGTTGGGGAACCCGTTGCGCGTTCAGTGCGTTTCAACGCGAACGCAAATGGCGAGGTCTCCCTGCTTCAGAGCTCATCGACCCTGATCCCTGGCGACACCGTCTGGCGGCGGTGCGAGGCGCGTCGTGCGGCGGTTCTGAATGATGCTGCCGCTTATTTCGCGGCGCTGCGCCAGGCACTGCTGCAGGCGCAGGATCTCGTCTATATCGTCGGGTGGGATATCCATAGCGAAACAAGGCTGGTGGGAGAATCCGGGCGAGCGGATGACGGCTTGCCGGAGCAGCTCGGCCCATTCCTGCGCGCGCTGATCCAGCGACGTCCCACCTTGCGCATCAACATTCTCGTCTGGGACTTCGTCTCGTTCTACGCTTCCGAAAGGGAATGGAATTCCGCGGCCAAATTTACGGCCGACACAGATGAACGCGTCCGGTTTCACCTTGATGCCACACTTCCATTTGGTTCGGCCCAACACCAGAAGATCGTCTGTGCCGACGGTTCGCTGGCGTTCGTCGGCGGGCTCGATCTGACGATCAGGCGCTGGGACACGAGTGACCATCGCGCCGATCACGCATTGCGCTCTGATCCCCAGGGCAAGCCATACCTGCCGTTTCATGATGTTCAATGCATGGTCGACGGGGAGGCGGCGGCGTGGCTGTTCGACCTCGTGGAGCAACGCTGGCGCGCGGCGGGCCAACAGATTGACGATCGGCGCCCGCTGAAAAGCTTGCGCTGGCCGGCGAATGTGCCGGTCGAGGCTGAGCATATGCCGGTTGGCATTGCCAGGACCGAGGTGGTTTGTCCGGCAGGTTCGACCATCAGGGAGGTCGAACGCTCGTTGATCGCAGCGATCCGGTCCGCGACGAGCTTCGTGTACATCGAGAACCAGTTCACCAGCGCCACCAAGATCGCGCGTGAATTGGCGGAGCAGATGCTGCGCGTGCCTTCGCTTCGGGTTCTGATCGTCACGCCGAAACTGCATTCCTCGTGGCTGGAATCCCAAGCCATGCAGAACGGCCGGGGCGCCTTCATCGACTGCTTCAGTTCGGCCGGCGTCGCCGATCGCATCCGCTTCGTCTACCCGGTGTCGCGGAAGGGAGATACGGAAGCGGCCGTGATGGTGCACAGCAAGCTCATGATCGTCGACGATCGGATCTTGAGGATCGGTTCGGCCAATCTAAACAATCGATCGATGGGCGCCGACAGCGAATGTGACCTGATCTTTGAAGCCGCATCAGACGAGCATCGGAATTTCATCGCCTCGCTCCGCCGTCGCCTGATCGGCCATTTCTGCGGTCTCGATGAACAGGCCGTTGCGCAAAACGACGATCGTCTTCTTGCGCTCCTGGACGACGTCTCCAAAGCCGGTGGGACGAAGGCGCTGCGGGACGTGGAATCCTCGGTGCTGACCAGCACTCTGGCCACGATGGTTCAGCCGGTGGCGGACCCTGAGCGGCCTCTTCATCTGGAGCGGGCGGCATCGCGCATGTGGAGCACGAAGACGATCATCGGGATGGTCTCGATAGCCGTGGCGCTTTTTGGACTGGCGATAGCGTGGTCGTACACCTCCTTGAGCGATTTCGCCGACACGGGCCGGATGTCGACGCTTCTGTCTGCCTATTCGCAATCCGTCTGGGGGCCGCCGTTCGCGATTGCAGCTTTCGTCATCGGCGGGTTGGTGGTTTTTCCGGTTCTCGTGCTCATTGCGGCAACTGCTGCCGCACTCGGACCATGGCTGGGTTTCGTCACCGCTATCACGGGCGTCTTGCTCAGCGCCTTTGTCCTGTTTGCGATCGGACGGGCACTCGGGCGCGAACGCCTGCAGCGTTTGCTGGGGCGACGTACCGCGCGCATCCAGGAACGGGTCGTCGGCAAGGGCATTCTGGCTGTCGTCGTCATCCGGATGATTCCAATCGCGCCGTTCTCGGTGGTGAATGTCGTGGCTGGCGCGAGCACGCTGCCTCTGCGTGACTTCCTGATCGGAACGCTGCTCGGCATGACGCCCGGCATTCTCGCTATGGCAGTTTTGGGGGCTCAGATCGCTGATCTCGCCAGGAATGCGTCCTGGCTCAACATATTGCTGCTCGCACTGGCGTTCCTGGGCTGGCTCGCGATCTGCGCAGGCGCGCAATTCGTCGCGACGTGGCTCGCCGGGAGGCGCTGATGCGCTTCATGACGTGGAATGTGCATGGCTCCTTCAATCTCAATCCGAAGTTCGATCTCGAGGGAATCTGTTCCATCATTCGCAAATGGGCTCCCGATGTCGTCGCGCTTCAGGAGGTGGATTCGCGATCGCGATCGGACGATCCGTTTGCGAAACTGGCGAGTGTCGTTGGCGATCACCGGGTTCACGCCAAGTCGATCGTCACGGCGGATGGCGACTACGGCCAGACGCTCCTGAGCCGCTTTCCATTCTCCGGCCCGCCCGAGATCGTCGACGTGTCGTATCGTGAGCGCGAGCCGCGCCGAGCGATCGCCGCGGGACTGCTGACCCCGGTTGGCGATGTCCGCGTGGTGGCCACGCATCTCGGCTTGAGCATCCACGAGCGCCATGCGCAGGCTCAGGCGCTGGTGAGCCTGGTGAAACCTGGAAGGACCGTCGTCCTCGGGGATTTCAACGACTGGTTCTGGATCAAATCGGTGCGGCGCGTGCTCGCGCAGGCCTGCCCGAATCGGACGCGGCTGCGAACTTTCCCGTCGCATCTGCCCCTGCTGCGGCTCGACCGGATCTATGCAACGTCCGACAGCCCGATCGGGAAAGTCTGGACCGACGAAGGGGCGAGGGCCTATTCGGACCATTTGCCTGTTATTGCCGACATCGAGATCGCCGGCGGGTCAAACGCACCGTCAGTGCGATAAAAAAGTGCTGTCTTTAGAAGGGCTTGGCTACTGTGCATGGGGTTGTTTTCGCACATTATGCGGTCGGCCCGCAGTGCCGCTCAGCGTGACCATGAGGAACTCTTTCCTCACCCCCGCGTTATTTTGCCATGACGGAAGACATTTCCTACCGGCGCAAGCCCTTGACCCCCGAACAGCGGCAGGCGCGCGATGCGACACGCCGTATCGAAGCCGAAAAAGCCATGCGCGATCACGAAGCGGCGCAGAAGGCGTTCTATGCCAACAAGGAGCGGCTGAGGGCCGAACGGTTGGCACGTGAACAGACGGAGGCGAAGGGCTGACCGCACGCAGTCGCCCCGTCAAAGACGTCCTTGCCCGCGAGCGCTGGCCTCAGTGCCGGTGAGGGACGCGCGTCACGCTCAATGCTTGCTTCAGCGCCTGGACGGCACTCGCGAAAGGTCTGCGAGGCGATTGCGCCTCGATCGCTTCGGCTGCGACGCGACAATCGTCAGCGACCTTGAGCAACCCGCCTCGCGCGAGGTCCATGGTGGAGAGGGCTGCCTGCTCCAGGCAGACCCGTTCAAGCCGTCGAAACTCCCGCAGTTCTTTGTTCATGCGTCAGCTCTGGATGTCCCCCGGCCATGCGGCGCTGAGTCTGCTTAACGAACAGTAAACATCCCTGCCTAGCCGGGTTGGCTGGCGTGGAGCTGATCGGTGCCCTGCGCGCGCCTAGTGCGCGCAGCCCAGCGGGCTTGACGGCGTTTGGCTTCCGCCGGAAGCTTCACATGACCCAGACGTGAACCACGGAGACGTTCGCTTCCAGCCAGTCCGATCCCGATCAGCGAAACGACAATGGAGCTGACCATGACCACGTTCGACAAGCGCGAGCAGGGCTTCGAGGCCAAATTCGTCCACGACGAGGAGCTCATGTTCAAGGCCACGGCCCGGTCCAACAAGCTGCTCGGGCTCTGGGCCGCAACCCAGCTCGGCCTCAGCGGCGATGCCGCGGCCAGCTACGCGACGGCGTTGGTGACGGACCATCTGGAGAAGCAGACGATGGACGAGATCCTCGACAAGGTGTCAGGCGATCTCGCCGCCAAAGGCGTCGCGCGCGACCAGGTCGCAGCCAAGCTTCAGGAATGCTTGCACCAGGCGTTGCAGCAACTCGAAGCGGACAAGTGAAAGTAAGGCGGCCGTCGACGGCTGGGATCGGAGGCGGGTGGTGTCTTGCGGAGTATCTGGCGGAGTATCTCGGAGCGGCTTCGGCACATGGTCCGGCGCGATCGCGCTCGCTGTTGCGATCCTGATCGGCTGCGGCGGCGCTGAGGTATCGGCCACGCCGCTGACGCCATTTCGCTACGAGGCGCAGGCGCAGCGTCATTGCCCGCACGACCGGGTCGTCTGGCTCGATTTCAGCAAAGGCGTCTACTACGGCAAAGGCCAGAAGCGGTACGCCCAGGGTTTTGACGGCAGCTTCGTCTGCCTGAGCGAAGCCCGTGACAGCCTCTATCGGCGTTCGCTGCTTGGACTGCGGTAAGCGTATTTTTCGGGAAGTGCTGGGGTGCTCAGGCGAAGGCCAATGCCATGAGGCTGGAGCACAGCAGGACCAAACCACCGGCGGTCAATGCCAGGAAGCCGCCGGATACGAGGTCATGGGATACGAGGTCATGGTTGCGCATGGGACACCTGCCGCTCTCGTCTGCGATGCTCGATCGGATCGATTAAAAATGTCCGAACGCGCCGTCTTGAAAGGGTGATGCTTGCCGTCCGCGCGAGTGCCTCAGGCCCTCGTGCGGTAACCTTCAAACGCATGGGCCAGGAAGATCCCCGCGCTTACCAAACCCATCAGTGCCGAAACCGTCTCGATCATCGTCTCATTCCATTCCGCCCTGCACGCGAGAAAACGCGGGCGGCCTTGCACAGTCAAAAGAATTCCAGTGAGCGGCGCGACAATGGGGGTGGAGTGAGGATTTGGCGCAACAGAATGTCCGGCCATGGCACGGAGCAGGGCGCCCGCGCCCCGTAGTTCAACGGGGCGAACGCATACGCCCCGTTTACCATCCCGGCGTGAACGCTGTGGGCTCCCCATTTCCGCCGTGTTCGCGTTGCGTTATCGTTACCACTTCCGACGCGGTGGTGGGCCGCCTCGGAGCAAAGGACCGGACAGCGCTGCCCCGTAGCCAAAGCGGGTTAGGTACGGCTCCGGCGGAATGGTATTTGGGGCGAATGGGGATCCGACGTTCAGATTCGGTTTTGCGGGCCGCGCGCGCTGCTGCGGCGGCCGCGACCTGCCTTGCGCTTGCCAATTGCGCGTCCTCCAACAAATTCGCCAGCCGGGTCGATCCGAAATACGGCGTGTCCTCGAGCCCCCGGGTCGTGGCTTTGGGTGACCCCGTCCCGAAGGGCGGCGGCGCCTACCGCGTCGGCAAGCCCTATGTGGTGGGCGGCCGGACCTATGTGCCCGAAGAGGACGTCAACTACCGCGCCGAAGGCATGGCGTCCTGGTACGGCGACGATTTCCACGGCCGCCTGACCGCCAATGGCGAAGTGTTCGACATGGGCTCGCTGACCGCGGCGCATCCGACCCTGCCGATGCCGTCCTATGCGCGGGTGACCAACGTCTCGAACGGCAAGTCGCTGATCGTCCGCGTCAATGACCGCGGGCCCTATCACGGCAACCGGCTCATCGACGTCTCGAACAAGGCCGCCGAACTGCTTGAATTCAAAGGCAATGGCATCGCCAAGGTCCGCGTCGAATATGTCGGCCGGGCGCCGCTGGAAGGCTCCGACGACCGCCAGCTGATGGCCACCTTGCGCACCGGGACCCCGGCGCCTTCGCCCTCGATGGTCCGGGTCGCCTCGGCGCGACCGTTCGTGCCGGAGCTGCCGTCGTCGAACCGCGGCGCCATGCGCGGGGAAGTTCCGACACCGGAGGGACGGCCCTACAATCTCGGCAACACCTCCGCCGACATGGCTTCACTCAGTGCGACCGCGGAAATGTCGGCCTCGAGCCGCAACCGGGGCCGGGCGCTCCAGAACGCCCGCGCCGTGTCCTATGACGGGGACGGCCGCTATGCCACCGAGAGCACACCGTCCGGCGCCTACGCCTCGGACGGCGCTGCCGAGGCTCGCGGCATCCTGAGCGGCCGCGGCCTCTACTGAGCCGCGCTTTCCTTCAAGAACTTCACCAGCGCCGCATTCACCTCCTCGGGCCGCTCCTGCTGGACCCAATGGCCGGCGCCCTCGATGATCAGCTTTCGCTTCAAATTGGGCAGCACGCGCTCGAGCTCGTTGACGCGCTTGGCTCCGATCAGGCCGGTGATGACGGCGTCTTTCGAGCCGGCAATGAAGAGCGAGGGCTGGTGGATCTGCGCATCCTGCCAGGGCGCCGTCAGCTCCCAATTGCGGTCGAGGTTGCGATACCAGTTCAGCCCGCCGCGGAAGCCGGACTTCCGGAAGGCTTCAGTGAAATAGGCAAGATCAGTCTCGCTGAGCCAGGCAGGTAGAGGCTCCTCCGGATTGCCGTGGCCGAGAAAGCCCTTGCCCTCCTGCACGAACATCGCCGCGGAGGGATCGGCAAGGCCCCGCCCGCCGAGCACGATGCGCATGGTGCGCGCGACGTCATGCTCGAACTCGGCCTCGGCAACGCCGGGCGCCTGGAAATACTGCCAGTAGAAATTGCTGATGCCGCCCTGGCGCAGGAGGTCGAGCGGCTTGCCGCGGCCGCGGAAGGGCGGCGGCACGCTCAGGCCGGCGACCGCCGTGAAGATGTCGGGCCGGAATAGCGCCGCGTGCCAGGCCACCGGTGCACCCCAATCGTGGCCGACCACCATGGCCTTGGTCTCGCCGAGCGCCTGCACGAGGCCGACGATGTCGCCGACCGTGTCGAAGATCGAATAGGCCGTCGCCTCGGGCGGCGCTGAGCTCTGGCCATAGCCGCGCATGTCGGGGGCGACCACGCGAAACCCGGCCTGCGCCAGCGCCGGGATCTGGTGGCGCCATGAGTAGGAGAGTTCCGGCCAGCCGTGGCACAGCACCACAAGCGGACCCTGGCCGGCTTCGCGGATGAACAGGTCGATGCCATTGGCCTTGATCACGCGGGTGGAGGACATCGCTTTTCCGCCTTGTTTCAGGGGTTTGGTCAGAAAATCTGAGGTGCCACGATAGGGGCGGGACGAGAATCGTGCAATCTCGGGACAAGCGGCCACCCCGTGTTGTTCGCACTGGATCCAACTGTTAGAACGCCGCTCTCAGGGCTTGGCCATGGAATTTCATCTTTCCTCGTTGGGGCGCACCCGGTTCACCGCCGGAGCGCTGGCGCGCGGGCTGATCGCGACGGCTGTGGTGGCGGCCATCGGCTGGGGCGGGGCGCTCTACGCCGCCAACCAGAGCGTCCAGGGCGCCAAGAAAACAGATGATGCCGGCTTCGACGGCGACGCCCCGACCGCGATCCTGATCGAGGCCTCCAGCGGCAGCGTGCTGTTCGAGAAGAACGCCGACGAACTGCGCGCGCCCTCCAGCATGATGAAGCTGATGACCGCCGAGGTCGTCTTCAACGCCATCAAGAAGGGCGACATCAAGCTGACCGACGAATACCGGATCAGCGAGAACGCCTGGCGCCGGGGCGGCGCACCCTCCGGCGGCTCGACCATGTTCGCCGCGATCAACAGCAAGGTCACCGTCGACGATCTCCTGCACGGGGCAATCATCCAGAGCGGCAACGACGCCTGCATTGCGCTCGCCGAAGCCATGGCGGGCAACGAGCGGATTTTCGCCGCCGACTTCATGACCAAGCGCGCCCGCGAGCTTGGCCTGACGAAGTCGACCTTCGGCAATTCCAACGGCTTGCCCGACCCCGCCAACAAGATGACGGTGCGCGAGCTCGGCATTCTCGCCCGGCACATCATTCTCGATTTCCCCGAATTCTATAAACTGTTCGGCGAGAAGGAATACACCTGGAACAAGATCCGCCAGCCCAACCGCAATCCGCTGCTCAATTCCATGGAAGGCGCCGACGGTCTCAAGACCGGCTACACCAAGGAAGGCGGCTACGGCATGGTCGGCTCGGCGGTGCAGAACGGCACGCGGCTGATCGTCGTCGTCAACGGGCTGGAAGACCCCGACGATCGCGCCACCGAAGCCAAGAAGATGCTGGAATGGGGTTTTCGCAATTTCGAGACCCGCACCCTGATCGCGGCCGATCAGCCCGTCGGCTACGCCAAGGTGTTCGGCGGCGAGAGCCGTTCGGTGAAACTGGTCGCCAAGACGCCCGTGAAAGTGATGGTGCACAAGAACGGCAGCGACAAGCTGATCGCGCGCGTCGTCTATAGCGGCCCAGTGCGCGCGCCGGTCGAGGCCGGCCAGAAGGTCGGGCTGGTCAGGGTCTGGCGCAGCGGCAACATCGCGGTGGAGACGCCGGTCTATGCCGCTGACGCGATCGGCACTGGCTCGACCGTGCGCCGCGCGATCGACGGCGCCAGCGAGCTCGTGATCGGCATGTTCCGTGCGGGCGCCGAGAAGCTCTGATCATGAGTGAAAGCGCGGTAAAGTGGCCGTCCGGACGCGGGCGTTTCGTCACCTTTGAAGGCGGCGAGGGCACGGGCAAGTCGACCCAGATCAAGAAGCTCGCCGACCGTCTCAAGGCAGCCAGGATGCGCATCCTCGTCACGCGCGAACCGGGCGGCTCGCCGGGCGCCGAGATCATGCGGCATCTGGTGCTGTCAGGCATGGGCAAGCTGCTCGGACCCGAGGCCGAGACGCTGCTGTTCGCGGCCGCGCGCGACGACCATGTCCACACCGTGATCCAACCCGCGCTCAACCAGGGCACCTGGGTGTTGTGCGACCGCTTCGCCGATTCGACGCGAGCCTATCAGGGCAGCCTCGGCCGGGTACCGGCGGCGCTGATCAACGCGATGGAGCGGGTCACGATCGGCGATCTCAAGCCGGACCTCACCATCATCCTCGACCTGCCGGTCGAGATCGGCTTGCTGCGCGCGGCCGCTCGCCGCGGCAGCGGCACGCCAGACCGGTTCGAGGCCGAGAAGCTCGGTTTCCATCAGGGCCTGCGCGAAGCCTATCGCAAGATCGCGGCGGACGATCCCGCGCGCTGCGTGCTGATCGATGCCCATTCCGATCCCGACACGGTTGCCGGACGCATCTGGACCGCGCTGCGCGATCGCCTGCTTCCAACGCCGGCATCGGTGGTGTCCATATGAGCCCGCGTCAGACCGAGCGCGAAACTGCCATGTCTCATCCGCGCGAGACGAGCGTTCTGTTCGGCCATCGCGAGGCCGAGACCGCGCTGCTCGCCGCCTATCGCAGCGGGCGCATCCCGCATGCCTGGCTGATTGGCGGGCCGCAAGGCATCGGCAAGGCGACGCTGGCGTATCGGATGGCGCGCTTCGTGCTCGCTCACGGCCAGCCGCTGGCGCTTTCGGTGCAGCGCGCCGAAGATCTAGCTATCAATCCTGATAACGCCGTGGCGCGGCAGGTTGCGGCGAGCTCGCATGGTGGCCTGCTGACGCTGGAGCGCACCGCCAACGATCGCGGCGTGATGCGCACCGTGATCACCGTGGACGAGACGCGCGAGACGATCGGTTTCTTCGGCTCGACCGCGGCGGCCGAAGGCTGGCGCGTCTGCATCGTCGATACCGTCGACGAGCTCAATCCGAATGCCGCCAACGCGCTGCTCAAAATTCTCGAGGAGCCGCCGCAGCAATCGCTGTTTCTGCTGGTGAGCCACGCGCCGGCGCGCGTGCTCGCCACAATTCAGTCGCGCTGCCGCAAGCTGCGCCTGCGCGCGCTCGCAACCGACGACGTGATTGCTGCAGCCGCAACCGCCGCCGGTCTCGACCCGAATGATCCGGCGTTGCGTGAGGCGGCGGAGGCCTCAGAGGGCAGCGTCGCGCGGGCGCTAACGCTGCTCGGCGGCGACGCCCTGAAGCTTCAGCAGCGCACGGCCGCGCTGTTGGCGCGATTGCCGCAGGTCGATCCGCGCGAATTGCACACGCTCGGCGAATCGCTCGGCACCAGCGACCGCGTTGCGCTTGCCGCCTTCATCGACGGCATCGATCGCTGGATCGCGGAACGCCTGCACGCCGACGAGACCAATGCCAACCAGAACCTGCCGCGCCTTGCGCGCCTAGCTGAGGTATGGGAAAAGATCGTCCGCGCCGCGCGCGACACCGAAACCTACAATCTGGAGCGAAAGCCCTTGGTTTTCTCGGTGTTCGGCTGGCTGGCGGACGCAACGCGCTAGAGCATGATCCGGAAAACTATGCAGCGGTTTTCCGATGGGATCATGCTCAAGACAATAAACTAACGCAGGTTCGTTTCCAAATTTCGAGAAGCCGGTAAAGGAATTCGTCGTGGCAGCGCGGGCTAAGAAAACCACTAAGGGCAAGAGCAGCAAGAAGGCCGCCACGAAGGCCGTCAAGAAAGCCGCGAAGAAGGCCGTGAAGGCGCTCGCGCGCAAAGCTGCCAAGAAGGTCAAGAAAGCCACGAAAACCAAAAAGACGGCTGCCAAAAAAACCGGGAAGAAGAGCGCCGCGAAGACGGCAAAGAAGGCAGCGAAGAAGCAGGTCGTTGCCAAGAAGACGGTGAAGACAGCGACCAAAAAGCCAGCCAAGGCTTCGGCGAAGAACGAGACTTCGGCAAAAAACAAGGCCCCGGCGAAGAAGATAGCCAAGACGGCGAGGGTAGCTGCGCCTGCCGTGACCGCCGCACCAGCTCCTGTCGCCGCGCCGCCGAAGGCGGTGAAGCCCAATGTATCGAAGCCCAAGGCCCCGCGTGCACCGAAGCCCATCGCCGCGCCGCAGGCCACCACGCCCGTGGCCGTGCCCGCGCGCGACAACGTCTTCTACATCACGACCGCGATCGCCTATCCCAATGGCAGTCCTCACATCGGCCACGCCTATGAGGCAATCGCGACCGATACGTTGGCGCGGTTCGCCCGGCTCGACGGCAATGACGTGTTCTTCCTGACCGGCACCGACGAGCACGGCCAGAAGATGGTTCAGACCGCGGCCAGCGAAAAAATGTCCGTCTCGGAGCTCGCGGCCCGCAATGCCGGCCGTTTCAAGCAAATGGACGAGCGCCTGAACGTGTCGTTCGACCGTTTCATCCGCACCACCGAGGAGCAGCATCATCGCTCCAGCCAGGAGATCTGGCGGCGCATGGAAGCGAACGGGGACATCTATGCCGACATTTATGCCGGCTGGTACTCCGTGCGCGACGAAGCCTATTACGCCGAGGACGAGACGCGCCTGAACGACGACGGCGTGCGGCTCGGGCCGCAGGGCACGCCGGTCGAATGGGTCGAGGAGAAGAGCTACTTCTTCCGCCTGTCGGCCTATCAGGAGAAGCTGCTCAAGCTCTATGAGACGCAGCCCAATTTCATCGGTCCCGACTCGCGCAAGAACGAGGTGGTGAGCTTCGTACGGGGTGGCCTGCGCGATCTCTCGATCTCGCGCACGACGTTCGATTGGGGCGTCAAGGTGCCCGGGGACGAAGAGCACGTGATGTATGTCTGGGTCGATGCGCTCACCAACTACATCACCGGCGTCGGCTTCCCCGACGAGAGCGACAAGAACTGGCGTTATTGGCCTGCCGACGTGCACATCATCGGCAAGGACATCATCCGCTTCCATGCGGTGTACTGGCCGGCTTTCCTGTTGTCGGCCGGGATCCCGCTACCGAAGCGGGTCTATGCCCATGGCTTCCTGTTCAGCAGGGGTGAGAAGATGTCGAAGTCGGTCGGCAACGTGGTCGATCCCTTCAACCTCGCCGACCAGTACGGCGTCGACCAGATGCGCTATTTCTTTCTGCGTGAGGTGCCGTTCGGCCAGGACGGCAACTACAATCACGAGGCCATCGTCGCGCGCATCAATGCCGATCTCGCCAACGATCTCGGCAACCTCGCGCAGCGCTCGCTGTCGATGATCGCCAAGCAGCTCGGCGGCGTGCTTCCGGAGCCCGGCGAATTCAGCGACAACGACAAGGCGATCCTGTCACAGGCTGACGGCATGCTCGCGGCGTCCCGCGAAGCGATGGCGACGCAGCAAATCCATCACTGGCTCAATGCCGTATGGGCCGTGGTCGCGGAAGCCAACCGCTATTTCGCGGGCGAAGCGCCGTGGGCGCTCGCCAAGACCGATCCTGTCAGGCAGAAGACGGTGCTCTACGTCACCGCCGAAGTCGTGCGCCAGATCGCGATCCTGGCCCAGCCGGCGATGCCGACGGCCTCGGGATTGCTGCTGGACAGCCTCGGTATCCCCGAAGGCGAGCGCAACTTCGCCGCGCTCGGCGGCGCGACGCGCATCGTGCCCGGTACGACGCTGCCCGCGCCGACGCCGGCCTTCCCGCGCTACATCGAGCCGGCGGCGTAAGGCGCTCGCGCGATGCTGGTCGACAGCCACTGCCATTTGGATTTTCCGGATTTTGCGGAGGATCTCGACGGGATCGTGTCGCGGGCGCGAGCGGCCCGCATCGGCCGCATGGTCACCATTTCGACTCGGGTGAAAAAGCTGAACCAGCTTTTGGCTATCGCCGAGCGCTATGACGACGTCTATTGCTCGGTCGGCACCCATCCGCACAACGCGGATGAGGAAGACGGCATCGCACCGGATGAGCTGATCGCGCTGACGCAGCACCCCAAGGTCGTCGCGCTCGGCGAAGCCGGGCTCGACTATTTCTACGACAACGGCTCGCCGGAGGCGCAGGCGAGGGGCTTTCGTGCCCACATCGCCGCCGCCCGCGCCACCGGCCTGCCGCTGGTGATCCACACCCGCGAGGCGGACCAGGATTGCGGCCGCATCCTGGAAGAGGAGACGGCAAAAGGATCGTTTCGCGCCGTGTTGCATTGTTACACCGGCGGGCGCGAGCTGGCGCTGAAGGCGGTCTCGCTCGGGCTCTATATCGGCTTCACGGGCATCCTGACCTTCAAGAAGTCCGAGGCCCTGCGCGCGCTTGCGGCCGAACTGCCGTCCGACCGTATTCTGGTTGAAACAGACTCGCCCTACCTTGCGCCCGGCAAGTTCCGGGGCAAGCGCAATGAACCGGCCTATGTGGTCGAGGTCGCAAAAGTGCTCGCCGAAACACGCGGCGTGTCGTTTGACGAGATCTCGCGCCAGACAAGCGAAAACTTCTTTCGCCTGTTCTCCAGGGTGAAAGCTTAGAACTGGGAGCCGCATGACGCTGACGCTGACGATCCTGGGCTGCGGCTCCTCCGCCGGCGTGCCGCGCCCGGCACTCGGCTGGGGTGCCTGCGATCCCAACAATCCCAAGAACCGCCGTCGCCGCTGTTCGCTGCTGGTCGAGCAGACATCGGGCGAGGGCACCACGCGTATCGTGATCGACACCTCGCCGGACCTGCGCGAGCAATTGCTCTCGACCAATGTCGACCACATCGATGCAGTGTTCCTGACCCACGAGCACGCCGATCAGACCCACGGCATGGATGATCTGCGTTCGGTCGTGATGCACATGCGCCGGCGGATTCCGACCTATCTCAATCAGACGACCGCGAACGACATCATGTCGCGGTTCTCTTATTGCTTCGTCTCGCCGGCTGGCAGCGACTACCCGCCGATCCTGACGGCGCAGTCGATCGAAGCCGGTGAAAGCCAGACCATCCTGGGGAAGGGCGGCGCGGTGACGATGACCGCCTTCCTGGTTCAGCACGGCAACATTCCCGCGCTGGGCTATCGCATCGGCGACGCCGCCTACACACCCGACCTCAACGACATCCCGCGCGAGAGCTGGGGCGCCCTGGAAAATCTGGATCTCTGGATCGTCGATGGCCTTCGCTACACGAGCCACGTCAGCCATTTCAGCATCAACGACGCGTTGTCCTGGATCGAGCGCTTCAAGCCGAAGCGCGCCGTCATCACCAACATGACGGCCGACGTCGATTATGAGGTGATCCGGCAGTCGCTGCCGGCGGGCGTGGTGCCCGCGTATGACGGGCTGCGGCTGGAGACGCGCTGAACCTGCGGTGGAAATTCCGGCGAGAGCCGGCATACTCCTTGCTTGCGCTAGCCCCATCATGTTGATCTAACGTCTGAAAGACAGGGCGCTGGGCGGAGGCGATATTCATGCAGGACCGGCGTGCGACGTACGATCGCCGGGACTGTCTGAATCGCCTCGTGTGAGGATGGGGATCGCGTTGGCAGGAGACGATGTCACGAGCCGGGGACCGGTGCGACGCGCGCTGGATCTCCTTTATCTCGGTGCGGGATACGCCGCCGGCGCCTTCATGGTTGCGATCTTTGCAATCATGATGATCATGTCGATCGGGCGCCAGTTTGCGGTCAACATTCCCGCCGGCGATGATTTCGCCTCCTGGTGCATGGCCGCGATGGCATTCCTCGGCCTCGCTCACACCTTCAAGCGCGGCGAGATGATCCGGGTCGGCCTGCTGCTGGAGCGTCTGCATGGGCGCTCCAAACAGGTTGCGGAGGTCGTGGCCCTCGGCATTGCCGCCGCTTTCATCCTCTATTTCACCCGGCATGCCGTGCAGATGACCTACGATTCCTGGCGCTTCAACGACGTGGCGCAGGGCGTCGTCGCGCTTCCGCTCTGGATTCCGCAGCTCGGGTTTTCCGGCGGACTCGTGATCCTCTCGATCGCGCTCATTGATGAAATGATCAGTGTCGTCGGCGGCAACCGGCCGAGCTACGAGAAGGGCTCGCCGGATGAGACCCCGGACGAATTCATCGAGCGGATCTCACAGGGCGGCGGAGGTTGACGATGGCCAATCTCGGCATGATCGAACTGTCGTTCATTCTGCTCGGCGTCATGATCGTGCTGCTGGGAAGCGGCATCTGGATTGCCGTTTCGCTGGGCCTCGTCGGCTTCGTAGCGATGGCGCTGACCACGAGCCTGCCGCTCGGCTCGGTGCTTGCGACCACGACATGGAGCGCAAGCTCGTCATGGACGTTGGCCGCGCTGCCGCTGTTCATCTGGATGGGCGAGATCCTCTTCCGCACCAAATTATCCGAGGAAATGTTTCGAGGCCTGTCGCCCTGGGTGCAGTGGCTGCCGGGGCGCCTCACTCATGTCAACGTGATCGGCTGCGGCATCTTCGCGGCGGTGTCGGGTTCGTCGGCGGCGACCTGTGCGACCATCGGCAAGATCGCGCTGCCCGAACTGGACAAGCGTGGCTACGACAAGGGCTTGAGTCTAGGCTCGCTCGCGGGCTCCGGCACGCTCGGACTGCTGATCCCGCCGTCGATCCCGATGGTGGTCTATGCGGTCACGGCGAATGTCTCCGTGCTTCAGGTCTTCCTCGGCGGCTTCCTGCCGGGCGTGCTCGTTATGGTGCTCTATTCCGGCTACATCATCATCTGGTCGTTGCTCAATCCAAAAAAGGTCCCGCCGCGCGACCCGCCGATGTCGTTTCGCCGGAAGCTGGAAGAATCCGCCAAGCTCGCCCCATGCCTGCTTCTGATCCTGGCGGTCTTCCTCTCGCTCGTGCTCGGGTTTGCGACCGCAACCGAATGCGCCGCCTGGGGCGTTTCGGGCGCGCTGCTGCTGGCGTGGTGGAGCCGCACGCTCACGCGCAAGAACTTCCTCGAGAGCATCATGAGCGCGACGCGCCTGACCTGCATGATCATGCTGATCCTGGCAGGCGCTGCCTACACGACCGCAGCGATGGCCTATACGGGCATTCCGGCAGCCCTCGCCACCTGGGTCCAGGGCCAGCAGCTCACCCCGGGTATGCTCGCGCTGTATCTGAGCATCATGTACATCATCCTGGGATGCCTGATCGACGGCATCTCGATGATCGTCCTGACCGCCGTGATCGTGCTGCCGATGGTCAAGCAGGCCGGTCTCGACCTGGTCTGGTTCGGCGTCTATCTCATCATCCACGTGGAGATGGCGCAGATCACGCCGCCGGTCGGTTTCAATCTGTTCGTGCTCCAGAACATGAGCGGGCGTGATACCTTGACCGTCGCGCGGGCGGCGTTCCCATTCTTCGTCCTGCTGCTCGCGGCCGTGTTCATCATCACGGAATATCCGCAGATCGTGATGTTCTTGCCCAAGCTCGCTTTCCCAGACTGAGCGTACCGTTTTGAAATTGACTGTGAGGAGAAGCCCGATGATGTCTCGTTTATTCCGCGCATCCCTGATCGCCGGCGCCGTGCTGGCTGCGACACCCGCTTTGGCTCAAACCAAATGGAATCTGCCGGCAGCGTATCCGGCCGACAATCCGCACTCCGAGAACCTCGTCGCGTTCGCCAAGGACGTCGAAGCTGCCACCTCCGGCAAGCTCCAGATCACGGTCCATCCCGGCGCCTCGCTGTTCAAGGCGCCCGACATCAAGCGCGCGGTGATGACCGGGCAGGCGCAGATGGGCGAAGTCTTGCTGTCGATCCACGAGAATGAGGATCCGGTGTACGGGGTCGATGTCGTGCCGTTTCTGGCGACCAGCTTTCCGGACGCCATGAAGCTGTACCAGGCGTCGAAGCCGCTGATTACGAAGAAGCTCGATGCGCAGGGGCTCAAGCTGTTGTTCGTCGTGCCGTGGGCACCGCAGGGCGTCTATGTCAACAAGCCGCTTGCGACGATCGAAGACATGAAGGGTCTGAAATGGCGGGCCTATAATGTTGGTACCGCGCGCATCGGCGAGCTGGTCGGCGCGCAGTCCGTCACCATCCAGGCCGCCGAGCTGCCGCAGGCACTTGCGACCGGCGTCGTGAACTCTTTCATGTCGTCAGGCGGCACGGGCTACGATGCGAAGGCATGGGAGTCGCTGAAGTACTTCTATGACGTGCAAGCCTGGATCCCGAAGGACTACACCTTCGTCAACAAGGCCGCGTTCGAGGCGCTCGACAAGCCGACCCAGGAGGCCATCCTCAAGGCCGCCGCGACCGCGGAAACCCGCGGCTGGAAGGCCTGGCAGGACAAGAGTACCTGGTACATCGATCAGCTCAAGGCCAAGGGCATGACGGTCGAGCCGCCGAGCCCGGCCCTGAAGGCCGGCTTCCAGAAGATCGGCGAACAGCTCACCGCCGACTGGCTCAAGAAGGCGGGAGCCGACGGCCAGGCGCTGGTTGACGCCTACAAGAAGATGTGAGGGCTGGAATATCTTCCGTTCGCTCTCGCGACGCGAGCGGAAGGTCTCTCCCGCATCAGCGGCATTGACCAGCAGGCAAGATCACCAGGCCTAACGCAGCACGGCCTTGCCGGTGGGAGCGCACGGGGAGCCGAGCCGAAAGCCTCGCGCCGGCGACACGGCTGCTGCGTTCCTGGACATGGTCATCCGGGATTAAGCTTTGCGGACCAGTCGCCAGCGTCCTGGCGTGGCACCCGTTGCCGCCGAGAACACTCTGGTAAAATGACTTTGATCCGCGAAGCCGCATTTGACGGCAATTTCCGTGAGCGACAGCGGCGAGCTTGCCAGCAGGCTCTTGCTTTGCTCGATCCGCTGATTGATCAACCATCGATGCGGCGGCGTTCCTGTGCTGACTCTGAAAGCTCGGGCGAAGTGGGCGGCTGACACGCCGCACTCAGCGGCAATTCGGGCCAACGCGATCTCGCCATCGAGATTTGCGCGAAGGAGTGCCTTCGCCGTCCGAAGTTGCCATGGCGCCAATCCGCTGCGGTAAGAGCGATTGCGAGGTTGGCCGACGGCATACGTCTTGAGAAAATGCGTGTTGAGCGCCATCGCGACGTGGCCCACGAAAAGCTCGTTGGCCTCATGCGGTCTTTCGAGCGCCGGCAGAAGGCAAGCACCCAGATGAGCCATGACAGGATCCAGGAAATTCGCGCCCGCGCCAACGTCATATTCGACGCGACCAAGATCAAGCTGGTTCGCCAATTCATTGAGCGTGCCGTGCGGCAGATACAGGTAGAGAAAGTCAAAGGGATCGCGGAAGTGAACGACCGTTTCACATCGCAGATCGTAGATGCTCGTCTCGTCCTTCAAGGCGCCCTTAGGTGCGGATCGACCATCCAGCCACGACTCGGCTCTCTGATACTGCAGCCGAAGGCAAAGTGCGAAGGCCTCGTCCGGAGGCGACGGCAGCGTCGGATCGCCGACCGGTCCGGAATATGCCATCCGCACCGCGGCGAACGTTCCCTTTTGTAGCGACTTGACGAGGCTCGAGCTCGGCTCGCTGATCATTGGAAATAGCTTCGCAAGCCGGTCGCCGTAGAGGCCATCATCGGTCATGATGTGTCTCCAATGCGCGGCCGAACACGACCAACCCACTCTGCGTTCGGTTTTGATGCCCTTGCCTGATTTCCTTCCAGGCCGGTTTCGATCAATCGTGGCTCAGGACGTTCAAGCACCTCGGGTCGGATGACCTTAGATCTAGGCGACGGTTCAAATTCACGTTGGTTGCCTCCGGGAGCATTGATGTACTTTAAGACGATCAAACCGCACGCCATGTCGGGGTCGGCGCAGACCAATCTGTCTTTCCTGGAAGATATCGTCCGCGCGGCCCGTTCGCGGTTCGCTGCGCTGGTGGACAAGCTCGCCGGATTGCAGGCCAGGCCATTATCGAAGACCGCAAGCGAGTGGAGTTCACATGCCGATAATCCGGGCAGCCGCGCGGTGGGTCTGGCGACCGTGACCGATGATCTGCTCGCGATCGTCACCGTGATGGATCGGATGGCCGGCGAGCTCCTGCTGGAATCCGAGCAATTATGGGCCTCGGTCGGATATGTTTCCGGGAACGTCCACAAGATCGCCTTTGGACGATGGCGGTTGCTCGGTAGCCGGAAGCGGAACGACCTGTTCGCCGCCGCGATCGACGACAGGCTGAGGCGGACGCCGCGCTTGGTGATCTCGCTGTTGGAGGTTGCTACCATCCTGGAGGAAGCGGTTGCAGACCTGCATCCAGTCCAGACCAGCGAAGGGGCTCGCCGCAGGTAACGATATCGCCACCGATCATCGCAACGTCGTATCTGGATAGCATGCGCGTTCGACCGAACGCGCATGCTAAGAGTATTGCGGGGGCGCCGCCGACATGGCGGTGGACCCGCAACTTCGAACGTCATTCGCCCGCCCCGACAATGACGGAAACCGGCCTCTGCTCCTTCGAGAGGGCTCGGTAGATCAATCCGCCGGCGATGGCCCCGATCAGCCATCCCCAGTCGCCGACGTTGAAGATCAGTCCATAGGCGCCTGCCAGCGAGAGCCCGATCGACAGAGTGCCGGATACCGCAAGTGCAATCAGTGCCTTGTAGTTCCAGCCGCCGTCGTAATGGAATTCACCGGCTGGCGACATCGTATAGAGGTCCTCCAGCACGACGATCTGCTTCTTCACGAGATAGTAGTCGGCGATCATGATGCCGAACATGGGCCCGAGCGCAGAGCCGAAGATGCTGACGAACAGCGTGATAGCCGATGGGCTGGCCACGAACAGCCAGGGGCAGACGAGGACCGACAGGATCGACGTGATAAGGCCTCCCAGCCTGAAATTGATGCGCTGAGGATTCAGGTTGGAGATGTCGTAAGCCGGCGAAACGAAGTTCGCGACGATGTTGATGCCCATCGTTGCGACGATGAACGTGATCGATCCGATAATGACGACGAATGGATTACCGATCTTCTCCACGATCAGCACTGGATCCATGATCGCCTCCCCAAACACCTTCAGCGTACCGGCCGTCACGATCACTGTGATGATCGAGAAGACTAGGAAGTTGACGGGAAGCCCGAGCAGATTGCCCGTTTTCATGGCTTGCTCATCCTTGCCGAACCGGGCGAAGTCGCCGAAATTGAGCAGGAGCGCCGAGAAGTAGGCCACGATCAGCATCGCGGCATTCGCCATCACGCCAATCGTTGCCGCGGTTGTGGCGGCCGGCGGGCTGAGTTGAAGAGACAGGCTCGAGAAACCGGCCTGCCATAACATCCAGATCGCCAGCGCGAACATGACGACGTAGACCACGGGTCCGCAGAAATCGATGAAGCGGCGGATGCGCTCCATCCCGCTCAGGAAGATGAGAAGCTGGAACAGCCACATGAAAAGGAAGCTGAACCATGCGAGCGTCGACAGGCCGGCGATGCTGTTGTGCGTGAGATCGGCGGCCGACGGCATCAGAGTGACGATCAAGACTTGCACCGCCTTCGAGGCGAAGTAGGTCTGCACGCCGTACCAGACAATACCGACGACGCCCCGCACCATGGCGGCGAGATTGGCGCCCATCACCCCGAACGAGATGCGGGCCACGACCGGGAACGGAATGCCGTAGCGTAGCGAGGGCCGTCCGATCAGGTTCATCAGGAAGTAGACCGCCGTGATACCAACCAGCATGGAGATCAGCACCTGCCAGCCGGTCAGGCCGAGAAAGAACAGGCTCGCCGCGAACGTGTAGCCGCCCACCGAATGGACGTCCGACATCCACATCGCAAACAGGCTGAAGACACCCCAGGTTCGGCCCTCAGGCGCGGTTGGAGCAAGGTCGTGATTGTAAAGCTTTGGATGGGCGCCGGTGATGATCAGCGTGGGAACGTCGCCGCTGTTGGATGACATGTCCTCTACCTCGGATTTGCTGGCGCAGGGCAACGGCGCGTTGGAAGCCGCCGTCCCTGCGGTGGTGCTCGCACTTTGCGGTAGATCGGGTCGAAGCAAGCGACATGCCATTTTATAACGATCGATAAAATGATTTTACGATCGATAAAATAGTTTTACAAACACGAATTTTCGATTTGGCGCCGGTTACCGGCGCAAAACGCCTCGCTGCAACCGGAAATCCAGTGCGGTTCTGGTTAGGATGTCCCGCGCGTGAGCGTAATGGCGGAGAGGGGGGAAACAGGTCGGCTCGCGAAAAACGGGCGGCCGAACAAGGGGCTAGGCGCCAGCTTCGGCAGAGCCCGAAAGACCAAGTCCGCCGAGAACGAGCTGGACGATCGTCGCCTTGGCCGCGGTGTAGTCGGCCTCTTCGAGCTGTCTCTTGCCCTTCATGATGATCATCTGGCTGGAATAATCCGCATAGGCTTGGGTCATCGCCCAGATGCAGAAGAAAAGATCGACAGCGCTGATCGGCCGAATCGCCCCGCTGGCGGTCCATTGCTCGAGCGTCTTGACCTTGTCGAGCAGCAACGGGGTCGAGACTTTTTCGATGAAGCTGCCGATGAATTGAGCGCCGCTGATGATTTCGTTGGCATAGATGCGCGACAGATGCGGGTGATCTCGCGAGAAATCGATCTTCCTGCTGATGTAGCGCACGAGGATGGTCTCGGCGTTGGACGTCATGTCGAGACTGTCCATGTCTCGGGCCCACATGTTCATCGCACGTTCCAGTACCGCGCGATACAGATCCTCCTTGTCTTCGAAATAATAGTAAATGTGGGGTTTCGCGATCGATGCTTTTTTAGCGATCAGTGCCGTCGTCGCTCCGCGAAAGCCGAAATGCCCAAAGACGAACTCTGCCGCATCGAGGATTTTTCCTTCGATGTCCGGGCCCGGCGCTGCCTTGCGGCCGCCTTTTGGCGCGCGGCGGATGCGAAAGTTCTTCAACTTGTCGGCGGGCGTGGCTGCCATAGAGCCTCAAATGGGGAGCTTTGCCTTCACCGGCGAAGGCTGGGCGGGATGGGTCGCCGGATTGATGTCGGCGATTCCGGCTGGAAGTTGCCTTGCCTGTTCAGCTTTATCAAGCAATTAGGACGGCAGGGGCCTCTCAATGCGCTGGCAGACTCATGGAAACGGCTCAGGCCGAGATCGCCTTCGCCGATCCCGCTTCGTTGCGCAGCAGGAATTTCTGGATCTTTCCCGTCGACGTTTTCGGGATCGGCCCGAACACGACGGCTTTCGGCGTCTTGAAGCCGCTCATATGCGAGCGGCAGAAGGCGATGATGTCGGCTTCGCTCGCGCTCGCGCCGTCCTTCAGCTCGACGAAGGCGCAGGGCACTTCGCCCCATTTCGGATCGGGCTTTGCGACCACGGCGGCGAACAGCACGGCGGGGTGCTTGTAAAGGATGTCCTCGACCTCGACAGAGGAAATGTTCTCGCCGCCGGAGATGATGATGTCCTTGGAGCGATCCTTGATGATGACGTAGCCGTGCGCGTCGAGCACGCCGAGGTCTCCGGTGTGAAACCAGCCGCCTTCGAAGGCTTCCTTCGTCGCCTTCTCGTTCTTGAGGTAGCCCTTCATCACGATGTTGCCGCGGAACATGACTTCGCCGATGGTCTCGCCGTCGCGCGGCACCTGCCTCATGGTCTGCGGGTCGATGACGGTGACGCCTTCCTCGAGCGGGTAGGGCACGCCCTGCCGCCGCTTCAAGCTGGCGCGCTCGGCTGCGGGCAGATCATCCCAGCCTGGCTGCTCGGCGCAGACGGAGGCGGGGCCGTAGACCTCGGTCAGGCCGTAGACGTGCGTCAGCTTGATCCCGATGCTCTCGGCGCCTTCGAGCACCGCGACCGGCGGCGCGGCACCGGCGATCAGCCCGACGACCCGGCGCGCGGCACCACCCTTCGGCGCATCGGGTGCGTTGATCAGCGTGTTATAGACGATCGGCGCGCCGCACATGTGGGTGACGCCATGCTGCTTGATCAGCTCGAAGATCTTTGTCGGCTCGACCTTGCGCAGACAGACATTGATGCCGGCAGCCGCCGCAATGGTCCAAGGGAAGCACCAGCCGTTGCAGTGGAACATCGGCAGCGTCCAGAGATAGACCGGATGCTGGCCGAGCTGGCCCGCGAGGATGTTGCTGACGGCATTCAGATAGGCGCCGCGATGATGGGTGACGACGCCCTTGGGATTTCCCGTCGTGCCCGAGGTGTAGCTCAGCGCGATCGCGTCCCATTCGTCCTTCGGCGGGATGGTGGTGAAATCGGGATCGCCTTGCGCGACGGCTGTCTCGTACTCGATCTCGCCGATGCGCCTGCCGCCCTTGAAGGCGGCGTCGTCGACGTCGATCACGAACGGTTTTGGACCGCTCATCTGCGCAAGCGCATCGGTGATCACGCCGGAAAACTCGGGGTCGACCAGAATGATCCTTGCGCCGCCATGGTCGAGCTGAAATGCGATCGAAGGCGCATCGAGCCGGATGTTCAGCGCGTTGAGCACGGCGCCCGTCATGGGGACGGCGAAATGCACCTCGTTCATCGCCGGAATGTTCGGCAGCATCGCAGCGACAGTGTCGCCGACGCCGATCCCCTTGCCGGCAAGATACGAAGCAAAGCGCTTGCAGCGCTCATGGGTCTCGCGCCAGGTGAAGCTGCGCCCCTCGTAGACCGTGCTGACATGATCGGGATAGACCGCGGCGCTGCGTGCGAGGAAGCTCAACGGGCTCAGCGGCACGTAGTTGGCGGGCGTCTTGTCGAGGCCGATATTGTACTGGTTCTGCCGCTCGCTCATCGACACCTCCCTCACGCGCCGGCTTACAGGAATCCGATGGAGATCCACGGAAACACGGCGACGACGATCAATCCTACCAGCAGCGCCAGCAGATAACCCCAGATCGGCCTGATGCCTTCGGCCGGATCGACGCGTCCGATGGCGCAGGCGGCATAATAGCCGACCCCGAAGGGCGGGGCGAATAGCCCGATACCCATGGCGAGAATGATTACCATGGCATAGTGCACTTCGTGGACGCCGACGGCGCGCGCGATCGGAAACAACAGCGGCCCGAACAGCACGATCGCGGGGATGCCCTCCAGCACACTGCCGAGGATGGTGAAGGCCAGGATCGAGACGGCGATGAAGGTCGCCGCGCCGCCCGGCAGTCCGGTCATGGCGGATGCCAGCGAGCGCGAGAAGCCTGATTGCGTCAGTCCCCAGGCCATGCCGGTGGCCGTGCCGATGATCAGCAGGATCGCGCCGGACAGCGCAGCGGTCTCGACCAGCATCGGAAACAGCCGCCGCCAGTCGAAGCGGCGGTAGACGAGGAGGCCGACCAGGGCGCCATAGACGATGCCGATGGTGGAGACTTCGGTGGCGGTCGCGATGCCTTCGACCACGGCGTAGCGGATCACGAAGGGCAGCGCGAGCGCGGGCAGGGCGATGACGAAGGTCTTGCCGATCTCGCCGCCTGTGGCGCGGCGGACATGGCTCATGTCCTCGTGGCGGTAGCGCCACCACACCAGCATGCACAGCGTGATCGCCAGCACGACCCCGGGCAGCAGGCCGCCGGTGAACAAAGCGGCGATCGAGACGCCGGTGACCGATCCGATCGTGATCAGCACGAGGCTCGGCGGAATGGTCTCGGTCTGCGCGCCGGTGGCCGCAAGAAGCGCGACGAGATCGCCGGGCTTGGCGCCGCGCTGCTTCATCTCCGGGAACAGCACGGGCGCGACCGCCGCCATGTCGGCCGCCTTGGCGCCGGAGATGCCGGAGACCAGGTACATCGCGCCGACAAGGACGTAATGCAGTCCGCCGCGGACATGGCCGAGCAGGCTCGCTAGGAACGCCACCATGGCCCGTGCCATGCCGGTCATTTCAATCAGGAGCCCCAAAAATACGAACAGCGGCACCGAGAGCAAGATGAGGTGGCTCATGCCCTCGTCCATCCGGCCGACCAGCACCATGACCGGCGTGCGCGTGGTCAGTGCCAGATAGCCGAAAATCGCGAGCCCGAAGCCGAACGCGATGGGAACGCCGGCAAAGACGCAGAAGCCGGCGACCCCGACGAAGAAGATGAAGAGGTTGAGATTGCCGAGCGGCCGCAAATAAGGCTGCGCCAGCCAGAACAAGCCGACGACGACGGCAACGGCGACCGCGGCCGTCAGCACCATGCGGTAATCGGCTGCGCGCAGCAGCCGCAACAGCGCGAACACTGCCATCAGGCAGACGCCAGCCGGCAGCGCCGCGGCGCGCCACATATTGGAGATCTGGAGCGCCGGCGTGGTGATGAAGCTTTCCTCGTAGGCGTAGTCCCAGGACGGCCAGACGATCAGCGCCAGGAAGGCCAGCGCCGCGCAGGTCGCCACGAGATCGAGCCAGGCCCGCGTGGCCGGCTTGGCACTGGCGACGACCGCGGTCATGCGCATGTGCTCGGAGCGGCGGAACGCCACCGCCGCGCCCAGCATGGCGAGCCACAGGAACAGGATCGAGGCGAGCTCGTCCGACCAGATCAGCGGCCGGTGCAGGCCGTAGCGCGCGACCACGCCGGCAAACAGGATCGCGATCTCGGCGACGACCAAAATCGCCGCCGGGATTTCGACGAGGAGGCCGAGCGCGCGCTCCGTCGAGGCCAGCAACGAAGGTCGGCGAGGGGACCGAACAGTCGCCTCGCCCGCTACTCCGCTCACTTCGACCTCGACATGAGCCATGACGGCTCCAACGCGTTACGACAGCTTGCCGACGGCCTTTTCCAGCAGGTCCCAGGCCTGGTCGCCATATTTGCCCTTCCACTCGGCATAGAAGCCGGCGGACCGCAGCTTGTCGCGGAACGGCGCGACCGCGGGCTGGTTGAAGGTCAGGCCCTTGCCCGCGAGCTCCTGCTGCAGATTGGCATTGAGCTTGGCGGTGTCCTCACGTTCCTTAAGCGCTGCGGCATTGATGTTCTTGGCGACGATGGTGCGCACATCCTCGGGCAGGCTGCTCCATGCCTTGCGGTTGGCCAGGAACCAGAAGCCGTCCCACATGTGGTTGGTGAGCGAGCAGTATTTCTGGACTTCGTAGAGCTTGGCGGTCGAGATGATCGCCAGCGGGTTCTCCTGGCCCTCGACGATCCTGGTCTGCAGCGCGGAATAGACCTCGGCAAAATTGATCGAGGCGGGCGCCGCATCGAACGCCTTGAACATCGAGGTCCACAACGGCGACACCGGCACGCGGATCTTGAAGCCCTTGAGGTCGTCCGGACCGGTGATCGGCTTGCTCGACGACGTGGTCTGGCGGAAGCCGTTGTCCCAGATCTTGTCCATGACCTCGAGACCGGCCTTCTTGATCTCGCCGCGGACAAAGGCGCCGAGATCGCCGTCCATGGCCTTCCAGACCGTGCCGTAGTCCGGGAACGCGAAGCCGATGCCGTTGATGGAGGCCGCCGGCACCAGGGTCGACAGGATCAGCCCCGACAGCGTGAAAAACTCGACGCCGCCGGACCGGATCTGGCTCAGCATGTCGGTGTCGGACCCGAGCTGGTTGTTCGGGAAGATCTGGAGGTCGAACTTGCCGCCTGTCTCGGCCTTGATCGCCGCCGCCATCTCCTTGGCGCGCACGTTCAGCGGATGGGTGTCCGGCAGGTTGTTGGCGTATTTGTAGGTGAACTCGGCGCTCTGGGCGCGGGCCACATGGGGCGCACTGAGACCGCCCAGGACCGCGGTGGCGGCTGAGGCCTTGAGAAGCGTGCGGCGGGAAAAGCTCATGGGTCTGCTTCCTCGGAAAGTTTGTTGTTGTTCTGAGATGCAAACCTATACGGACGGACGGTCAGAAGGTCATCTGCGATCTCGCGAAGCTTCGCTTATTGCAGCCGGACATCATCACGGCAATATCGGCTTTCGGAGGCATCGGCCGGATTCAAAAACCGAAAAACAACCCCATGCACAGTAGCCGCCGAAAGTCGGAACGACGTGCGACGGCCGGTTTGGAAAAGGACGAGGAACGAAGGTCCGATGAGAGGAATTCTGGCTAAATAGCTGATCTGATTGTATATAAATATATTCCATAATATACCTTATGCGAATCGCGGATATGGCCGTGCAGATCAGGCCAGATAACTCCGTGGCTACCCAGAACCCCTCTTTCGGATCACACTTGGTGCCAAACAAGCCCCGGGCAAACCGACGCAGCGGTTGATGCCGACGGCAGCATTGGAGGTTCGTCATGCAGGAGAACGTCGCCCGCGCAGAGCGCTCGCGCGCCATTCCATTCGATGCGGCCAAGCTCGACCGCCTGATGGAGGCGGCCGGTCTCGACGTCCTGGTCGCGACCTCCAAGCACAATGTGCAGTACCTCCTGGGTGCCGAGCGCGCGATCTTCTTCGACTACATGGATGCGCTGGGCGTCAGCCGCTATCTGCCGGTCCTGATCTATCCCAAGGGCGCACCGGAGCACGCGGTCTATGTCGGGCACCGGCTGGAGACCCATCAGCGCGCCGTCGCGCCGCCATGGATTGCGCAGGTCCGGACCGAGTCCAACGGCTCGGTCGATGCGATCACGCGGGCCGTCAGCCTGATCCGCGACGCCGGCGTGCCCCTGAAGCGGGTCGGGGTCGAGATGGCGTTCCTGCCGATGGATGCGGGCCGGGCGCTCAGTGACGCCCTGCCCGGCGCCGAGCTCAAGGACGCGCTGCTGGTGCTGGAGCGGCTGCGGGCGGTCAAGTCGGCGGAGGAGCTGGCAAAACTCAAGACGGCGTCCGAACTGGTGATCGCCTCGATGCTGGCGGTGATCGCCGGACACGGCCCGGGCACGACCAAGCAGCAATTGTCGGACGCCTTGCGCATCGCCGAAGCCAATCGCGGGCTGACCTTCGAATACTGTCTGCTCGCCTGCGGCAACAGCCACAACCGGGCGCCGTCGGCGCAGCGCTGGGAGCAAGGTGACGTGCTGTCGCTGGATTCCGGCGGCAATTATCACGGCTATATCGGCGATCTCGCGCGCATGGCGGTGCTCGGCGATCCCGATACCGAGCTGAAGGACTGTCTGGCCGAGATCGAAGCGGTCCAGCGCGCCGCCTTCGCTGCGGTGCGGCCGGGCGCCATGGGCGGTGACATCTACGTCGCGGCCGAGCGGCAGCTCGCGAAGGTCAGCCAGCACGACTGCACGGAGTTTTTAGCTCACGGCATGGGTCTCGTCAGCCACGAGGCCCCTCGCCTGACCGCCAAGGGCCCGATCCCCTATGACGACACCGACGCCCGGCTGCCGCTCGAAACAGGCATGGTGGTGTCGATCGAGACCACGATGAAGCATCCGAAGCGCGGGTTCATCAAGCTCGAGGACACGGTTGCGGTGACGGCGACGGGTTACGAGATCTTTGGCGAGGGCGGTCGTGGGTGGAATTTGGGGGGCAATGCGCTGTAGGCTGGCACCACCCACCGCGCTCACAGCAGAAATCTCGCCCTCTGCCTGAGCACCACCGGGTGGGTCAACGTCCTCACCTACAACGCGATGACCTAGACATCCGCAGAAGCGGTAGCTCGCGGCATTCGCATGACTTGCTCGAGGGCCTGTCGGTGCTTCAGCACGGCAAGGGTCTCGCGCGCGCTGAGGCTGCTGACGACTTCCTCGAAATCGTCGCTCTGCTCGATCTTGGCCCGGCCAATCGCGAGATCTATGTCGATCTGGCCCGATTTGCGAGGCGGCGTTTCGAGGGACTGCATGTGCGGTCCCAGCAACGCGGGGTTCTGTCGGAGTTCGATCAGAGCCCCGCGTGCCTGGATCCGATCCAGGCCGGCAAGCTCTCTCGCCCTCTGCAGCAGTGCCGGCGCGCGATTGTCCTCGGGGGTCGCAAACAGGTGCGCCATTCGCGGTGCCGTCGACGTGACGAGACCGATCGGAATGGCGCAAACCAGGCCGATGATCACCGGAGACATCCAGAGCAGCAGCGGAAGCGACACGGCATAGGCGCTTGCCGCCATAGCCAGACCGCATAGGGTCGGCACCGTGAATTTACGATAGACTTCATCGCGCGTGATCCTGCCATCGCTTCGCCGTTGCACTTGCCAGCCCGCATCACGCCCCAGCAGGATCTCCGCAACGGCGGTGGATTGAAAGATCATCATGGATGGGGCGATCAAGGCGGCAAGCAGGCTCTCGCCGACCACCGCCAGCAGCACGCGAAATCCGCCGCCGAATGCCTGCCGTTCCGCACGCCTGGTGAGCAAAACGAGGTAGGCCAGCAATTTGGGGACGATGAGGAGCCCCATCGTCGCGGCAAAGACCCAGGCGGCGAGCACGGGGTCCTGTGCGGGCCACGTTGGAAACAACGAGAAGCCCTTGGGAAAGTACTCCGGCTTGACGAAATAGGCCTGCAAGGAGATCAGGATTCCGAGCAATAGAAACAGCAGCCACAGGGGCGCGGTGAGATAGGAGCCGATCCCGGTCAGCAGGTGAAGCCTGGAGACCCAGTGCAGGCCTCGCGCCGGCAGAACGGCAAGGTGCTGGAGATTGCCCTGACACCAGCGGCGGTCACGCGCGGCGAAATCCAATAGCGACGGTGGCACCTCCTCGAAACTCCCACCGAGATCGGGCGCCATGAAAATCCCCCACCCCGCCCGCCGCATCAGTGCGGCTTCCACAAAATCATGGCTGAGGATGTGCCCGCCGAAAGGCTTCCTCCCGCGCAATTCGGGCAAGCCGGCCTCTTGCGCAAAAGCTTGCACCCTGATGATGGCATTGTGTCCCCAGTAGTTGCCCTCTGAGGCGTGCCACCAGGCGTTCCCGGCCGCGATCAGCGGACCGTACAACCGACCCGAGAACTGCTGGAGCCTACTGATCAGGGTTCGCGCATTGACCACGATCGGAAGCGTCTGAATCAGCGCGGCTTGCGGGTTCGCTTCCATCGCGCCCGCCAGCCGAACGATGGTCTCTCCGCTCATCAGACTGTCCGCGTCGAGAATGATCATGTAGTCGTAGGCGCCACCGAACCGCCTCACCCATTCGGCGATGTTGCCGGACTTTCGGGCGGTGTTGTCGGAGCGGTGACGATAATAGAGATGGCCTGAACCGCAGTTGCGCTGCAGGTCTAGAAACGCAAGCTCCTCGGCAATCCAGATGTCCGGATCTGTGGTGTCACTGAGCAGAAACCAATCGAACAACGGGGCCTGTCCGGTTTCGCCGACCGACTCGTACATGGCGCGGAGTCGCGCCATGAGGTGGTGCTGATCCTCGTTGTAGGTCGGCAACAGCATTGCCGTTCGGCCGTTGATCGCGGGCAGCGAACCGTGGGTGTTAATTGACAGCACATCCGGGCGGCCCCGCAGGAGCACAAAAAAACCGGCTACTGAAGAGACGAACGAAAACGCGATCCAGGCGAGCAGCACGAGAAACAGCCCAAACACCATGCCTTCGAGGACCGTGACACCCCCAACCTTGAGAACATCGTACATCTCAAAGGCGCCCGCAGCGGTGATCGCGACCGTTCCGCCGAGAATGAACAGGCGCCGCGCTGCAACGGCAGGGGTGGTCCCTAGTCGCGCCGGATAGGCACGATTGGTCGCTTCCAATCGGCAGGGCAGCATCGGGAGAGGCGTTTCATCGGGAAGATACCGAATGCCGAGCTCAGGCGAAAGCGCGGGTGACGGCGTCAGGGCGCCCATCGGTAAACCCAGACTTCAGAGATGGCTTGATCGCCTTGCATCAAGACCGCCCTCAACTCGATAGGCGCGTCCTTCACGGCGCATTGAAAACTCAGGCGCCAGCCCCCGGTTTCCGGGTTTGGCTGCGTGACGACGTTCTTGATCTCGGATTTGTCAGCGCTGACGGCTCCCCTCACCTTGTTGGGATCGACCGCCTTCATTCCGTCGCCGACGAGCTCGAGCACGAACAATTTGCTGTCGTCGCCCCGCGCGCCAACGCCTGTGCGGGTGAATCGGGCCAGGGAATTGGGCTTTGGCGCGTCCGGACCCCAGTGCAGGCGGTAGGTGTAGTTGTTTTCGCTCTTGGCCTGGAGAGGCGTTTTCGGGCGCCAGAAGGCGGCGATGTTGTCGTGAACTTCCTCCTTGGTCGGGATCTCAAACAGGACCACACTGCCCTCTCCCCAATCTCCAATCGGTTCGACCCAGAGGCTCGGGCGACGCTCAAAGCGCGATTCGATGTCCTCGTAGGCAAAGAAATTTCTCTCCCGCTGCATCAGACCGAAGCCGCGCGGATTTAGGTCATTGAATGTGCTGGCCTGCAGATCGCGTGGGTTGTTGAGCGGACGCCAGAGTTGCTCGCCCTTTCCGTTGAACACGGCAAGCCCATCGGAATCGTGCACGGCAGGGCGGAAATCGTCGACATCGTGCCGGTCGTTCGGACCGAAAAAGAACATGCTCGTCATGGGCGCCAGGCCGGCATGTTGCAGCTCGATCCGCGGATAGAGCGACATTTCCACGTCGAAGAAACCGTCGGAGCGCCTGGCCTGATCGTGAAGCGATAGCTTGCCGTAGCGCTCTTGCTGTCGAGCAGCGCATGTACCACGACGGATGTGGCACCCGGCGCGGGCTTCTCGAGCCAGAAGGCCTTGAAGACGGGAAATTCCTCTCCCTTGCTCTCGCCGGTATCGATCGACAGACCGCGCGCGGACAGGCCGTAGGTCTCGCCTTTGGCAACCGCACGGAAGTAGCTGGCGCCGAGAAAGGCGCAAACCTCGTCGTAATAGTCGGCCCGATTGATCGGGGCGTGGATGCGAAAGCCGGCAAATCCGAGATCGACGTCCGGTACCTGGCCGATATTGTCGCCGAATGCGAAATCCTCGCGCCGGTACCTGATCGGTACGGCTCGTCCGCCGGAGACCTCGTAAATGTCGACCTTGTTCTTATAAAAGAACCCGCGGTGAAAAAACTGGACTTCGAAGGGCAGCTTCTCGCTGCGCCAAGCCGCGCGCTCCGGCAGAAAGCGAATTGATCGGTACTGATCGTAGGTGAGATCCTTGAGCGCGTCCGGGACCTTTTCCTCTGGTGGCGCAAAGGGCTTACTCGCCAAATTGCGGGCAAGCTCGCGGACATAAGAGGGGCCAAACGGCAACTCCGCCGCCGATGGCGCAGACACTGCGCCAGGTAGTAGCGTTGCCAATGGCGTCAATGCCGAGGCTTCCAGGAATTGTCGGCGATTCAAGTGTTCTACCCGTTCGGTTCCAACCGCAATGCAACCCCCTCGGCGGGACCGAGTTCCACGGTCGTCGCCGAATCCGCGAACGGTGTTGCCGATGACCTCGTCGATGCGGCTTGGAGCGTTTCGCGCTGCTCGGGCCTCGGTTGAATCTGCGGGACGAGCTGCAATTTCCGATTGCGCATTTTCGAGCGATGGCGCCGCGCGCAACGCTGTAGCTCTCGAAGGTAATTGGATGATCGTTCTAGCGCAGCGGCAGCGACTCCAGCTGGCTCTGCGCTTTCTTGACCGCCGTCGCATACCAGCTCTGGCTTGGTGCCTCCTTGGCGAAGCACGCCGTGTACGCGGTCATTGCGTTGTCTTCGCGGGTGATGTCGCCGCGGGGGTCTGTCTTGTCGATGGGTTTGGCCATCATCTGCTTCCAGACCCTTTCGCAGGCCGGGATCTCAGCCGTCTTCACCGCCTCGCTTGCGGCGAGAAAGAAGACCTTGTCGCCCTGGATTGCGACGACGTCGATTTCATGCGGCGGTCCCTTCAGATCGCCGTTGCCGCGGACGCCCAGTACCGCAACCGCCGCGCTTGTGCCCGCGGGCTTCGTGATCGGCAGCTCGGCGTATTTGGCGAAGGCGGAGTCCTGGATGGCCTGATAGTAGAAGCGATCCGACTTGAATGCGGCGCCAATCTCCTGCGGCATGCCGTCCTCGCGGTGTTCGCGCAGCCAGTGCTTGAGCAGCGGGGTGGTGGTCACGACGGCCTGCATCTTGTCGCCTTCGGACGCGAAGCCGAGGCCGTCGAGATGGCCGAAACCGGAGTCGCCCTTGAAGAGCGTGTCCGCGTTGGTCTTGCCGTCGGCCGGCAGTCCCTTGATCGCGACGGCGCCCACCAGGCCGCGCAGGACGTCCGTCAACTCCTTGAGCGCCTCATCGTGCTGCTTATAGGTCTCGTCGTTCTCCGCGGCTTTCGAGAACTTTGCGATGTAGCGGTCGCGCAGGTCGAGATAATGCTGCTCCGGGCCAGCCGCATGTGCGGGCGCGGCGAAAACGAGCAGGCAGAGCAAGGCGAGCGATCTCATGTGATTTCCGACAGGGCTGGGTCTGATCTCCAGTCTTTGTGCCGGTGCCGTGCGGGAAGGTTCATCCGCGAGCGGCCAGGAGCCCTACTCCGCCGGCGTCAGTTGCTGCCGGCTCGGGCGCGTCGCCGCCGTCTCGCGGACGCGGATACGGGCGCGGCGCTTGCGCCACCAGATCACGACTCCGGTAACCGAGAGCGCCGCCACGACCAGCCCCATGATCGAGATCAGGATGCGGCCGAACAGCCCGACGATGCGGCCCGAATGCAACGGAAATTGCGCCTGCACGAAGATGTCGGCGGCGGTGCCGACCCAGGGCAGCCGTTCGCCGATCGGACGGCCGTCCTCGCTGTCGTAATAGAGCTGCGCCGGGCCGACGCCGCCCGCGCCGTGATCGTCGCCCGGATGGAAGAAGGCCGCGGCATAGACACCATGGGCCGGGCCGTAATTGACCGAGCCGACTGGGACGGTCCACCCTCGCCCTTTGCCGTCGGCCGCCGCGCGCGCGACGATGTCGGCGAAGCTGACCTTGGGCTCGATGGGGTCGTCAAGATCGCGATATGGCCGCTGCTCATAAGGCGTCGGCGTGTAGTTCGACACCATCTTCATCAGCGGCGAGAACACCTCGAAATAGAGGTTCAGCGAGAACGCCGTGAAGGCGATGATGAACAGCACGCCCCAGGTCCACAGGCTGAAAGCGCGATGGATGTCGAAATTGATCCGGTAGGCGCTGCCCGAAGTCTTGATGGTCCACGCCGGCGCCCAGCGCGCCCAGAAGCCGCGTTCGAGCTGGCGCGCGACTTGCGGCGCCCGCGCCGCCCTGGCGCTCCGGCGCGAGGGCAGCGTCAGGTAGAAGCCGACGAAGCAGTCGATGGTCCAGATGATGGCGATCACGCCGAGCACGCGCATGCCCCAGCGATCGCTGCCCCAGAATTCCGGGATGTGCATGGTGTAGTGCAGCTTGTAGAGAAACGAGACGAAGTTTTCGCGCGTCACCGGCCAGACCGCACCCCAATAGCGCCGGCCGAGCTCCGCTCCGGTGTTGGGATCGAGGAAGATCTGATTGTAGTCGAGCGCGTAGCGCTTGCCGGTCGCGGGATCGATCCTGGGCATGACGAAGAACCACAGCGAGTGGCCCTCCTCCGGCGTCATGAACAGGTAGACCACGCGCGCGCGGGGATCGCGCTGCTCGATCGTCTTGGCGAGATCGATCGAGGGAATCGCCGGGCCTTTGCTGCTGACGTCGAACAGATGGCTGTTCAGGACCTCATCGATCTCATGGTCCCAGGAGATGATCGCCCCGGTGATGCCGGAGAAGAACAGGAATCCGGCCGTCAGCAGTCCCGCCCAGCGATGCAGCTTGCCGAATATCGCTCTCATCATTCAGATCTCGCCAAGTACACGAGCAAAGTGTGTGAGTGCCGAATCTTCCGCAACGTCATGCCCGGGCTTGTCCCGGGCATCCACGTTCTTAGTGCCGCGTGAAAGATCGTGGATGGCCGGGACAAGCCCGGCCATGACGACCTCTCGTGGAGCCTCATCGTCCTCATTTCAACTCACCACCGATACGTCAGCTTGCCGATGGCCTTGCGTCCCTCCGCGTAGAAGCAGCCCGACAGGCTGTAGCAGGCGGCGACATAACGGGTGTCGGCGAGGTTGGTGACGTTCAGCGATAGCCGCCAATTGTCCCTTGTGTAGGCGAGCAGCGCGTCCAGCACGGTCGACGATCCGACCTTGAACGTGTTGGCGTCATCGCCCCAGGTCGCGCCGACATAGCGGACGCCGCCGCCGAACTGCAGGCCCGCGAGCGGCCCGGTCTGAAGCGTGTAGTCGTTCCACAGCGAGGCGCGGTTGAGCGGCACGGTGACCGGCGCCTTGCCGACATTGACCGGATCCTGCGTGACCATTGCATCGACATAGGCATAGGCCGCGCGCAGGTTCCAGCCGTCGGCGAGCGACATCGTGCCTTCGAGCTCAAGGCCGCGCGATTTTACTTGCCCGGTCTGTTCGGCAATGTTGAGCGGAGGCGCAAAGGTAACGACGTTGTCGCGCGTCAGGTCGAAGGCGGCGAAGGTGAACAGCGCGTTCCAGCCGATCGGCTGGTACTTGACGCCCACCTCGTACTGCACGCCGGTCTCGGGATTGAGCAGCTGTCCGCTCGGGCCGGTGGCGAGCACCGGCAGGAACGATTCCGAATAGCTGAAATAGGGCGCGATGCCGTTGTCGAAATTGTACATCAATGCGGCGCGGCCGGTGAAGGCCGATGCATCCTTCGCGACGGACGTATTGAAGATTCCGCTGTCGACCTGCGTCGTCACGAAATCCTGGCGGCCACCGAGCTGGAACGAGAGCCGGCCGAGCTTGATCTGGTCCTGCGCGTAGAGGCCGACTTGCGACTGCTTGACGCCAGTGTCGTCGCTCATGGCGCCCATGGTCCAGTCGTAGCTGTAGACCGGGTTGAAGACGTTGATCTCGGGCGCGGACGTGGTGACGCCAAAGGCGGTGTCGCGGAATGTGGTGTTGCGATAGTCAATCCCGACCAGCGTGGTGTGGCTGAGGAAGCCGGTGGTGAACTTGCCCTGGAGCTGATTGTCCACCGCGAAGGAGTTGATGTAGGAGTTGCTGTAGCTGCCAAAACGCGCGAGCTGTCCCGCGGCCTCGTCGGTATAGCCTCCGCCGAAGAACACCTTCTCCTCGTTGTGCTGATAGGCGTAGCGCAAATTCTGCCGGAACGTGATGTTGTCGGTGAAATTGTGCGAGAGCTGGTAGCCGGCGGTCGCGATTTCGGTGTTGAACGCGTTGAAGCTCGGCACGCCCGCGAAGAACGAGACCGGGATGGTGCGGCCGTTGTTCGGCCAAACCGTGCCCGAGGCCGGCAGGAACTGAAGGCCCCACCCGGCCCGGTCGCGCTGGTAGTTGGCGAGGATCGTGATGGTGGTGTCCTCGTTCGGCTTGAAGGTGACAGCGGGCGCGATGAAGACGCGGTTGTCCTTGGTGAAGTCGACCTGGGTCTCGCCGTCGCGCACCACGCCGGTCAGGCGCCACAGCACGGTGCCGTCCTTGTTGGCGGGACCGCCCATGTCGAACTGGCCCTGATAACGGTTGAAGCTGCCGCCGGAGATCGAGACCTCGCCGAATTGCTGCGCCGTCGGCAGCTTGGTCACATAGTTGAGGATGCCGCCGGTGCCGCTACCGCCATACATCGCCGAGGACGGGCCCTTGAGAACCTCGAGACGCTCGGCGCCGTAGGGATCGAGGCCGTTGAAGTGCACGTAATTGCTGGAGGGAATCCGCAAGCCGTCGAGGTAGAGACCCGACATGGTGGTGTCGAAGCCGCGGATCTGGAGGGCGCCGAAGCGGGTGTCGGAGCCGCCATTGACGTCGCCGCTGACGCCGGCGGTGTAGCGCAACGCCTCGCCAATCGAAACCGCACCCTGATTCCTGACCTGGTCGGTCGTGACGACGGAGACGGACTGCGGGGTTTCGATCAGCGGCGTATCCGTCTTGGTCGCGGTGCCGCTGCGCGTCGCAACGAAACCGCGCACCGGACCATTGGCGCGTTCACCGGTGGCGCCGTTTGATGATGCCGATTGGGTTGGCGCGGCTTGCTGCGCCGGAGAGCGACGATTGGCGCGCGCGGTGCGTGTCGCGCCTGACCGTCGCGTTGAGGCCACCGCCGCAGGCCGGGCCCGCTGAGCCGGGGCTTCGACGGTGACGGCGGGAATCTGCGTCTGCGCCTCCACGGCACCGATGGGAACGACGAGAGCAAATGCGCTGGCCGCTCCGAGGAAGAGAATCTGTATCTGTCGACAACGCGTGTCGGCACGCGAAGCAAGTTGGTAGTCGGTCACGTCTGTCGAGGCCCCACGCACTGCCGGCTTCGCCGGTATCGTTTTTGATGCCTCGCCCTAACGCAGGCGATTTCGGAGTGCGATAGGAACTGCGTTAGAATTTCTCCAGACGCGTGCGCAACGCGTGCGACGAATGCGCTCAGTCGTGTCTCGAACTTTGGAATGCTTCCAGATCGACAAGAACCTGCTTGTTCGAAATGTCTGGAACGGCGTCAGCGATGTCGCAGCCGGCGATTGACCCGGCGCGCGAGATAATCGCCAGCGCTCTGGACCAGCTGCACCAGCGCGATCAGCACGACGACGACGGCCAGCATCATCTCCGGCATGAAGCGCTGATAGCCGTAGCGGATGCCGAGATCGCCGAGGCCCCCGCCTCCGACGGCGCCGACCATGGCGGAGTAGCCGAGCAGGCTGACCACCGCGAGCGTCAGCGCCAACAGGAGACCCGGCAGCGCTTCGGGGATCAGCACCTTGAGCACGATCTGCATCGGCGAGGCCCCGAACGAGGATGCGGTCTCGATCAGGCCACCATCGACCTCGCGGATCGCGGCCTCGACCAGGCGCGCGATGAAGGGTGCCGATGCGATCGTCAACGGCACGATCGCGGCCGTCGATCCGATCGAGGTGCCGGCCACCAGCCGCGTGAACGGGATGATGGCGACGACCAGAATGATGAAGGGCGTAGACCGTGTCGCGTTGACGACGATGCCGAGCACGCGATTGACGACGGGCGCCGCGAACAGCTCGCCTTTCCGGCTGGTCGCGAGAAAGACGCCGAGCGGCAGGCCGAAGGCGGTGCCGATCAGAGCGGCGAGCCCGACCATGTACAGGCTCTCGCCGGTCGCCTGGACGATCAGGTTGATGAGTTCAGGCGACATAGCCGAGACGCTCCGCGGAGAATTGATGTTGTGAAAGCCAGGCCAGCGTGCGCGTCGTCGCGTCCTCGCCGCCGGAGATGCCGAGAGGGATACCAAGTGTCAGCGAGCCTACATGCTGGCCGCCGATCTCGTCGATGCGGGCCGACAGCAGCGACAGGTCGAGACCGAGCTCGCGCGCCAGCCGCGCCACCAGCGTGTCGCCGGCCCCTGCCCCGCGCACCTGGACGCGGATCACGGCCTGTCCGCCCGCAGGCGGCTGCGAAACGATCCGGCTCGCCAGCGACACCGGCAGGCTGTCTCCGATCACTTCGGCCAGGAAGGATTGCGTGATCGGATGCTTTGGGTGAGTGAAGATGTCGGCGACATGGCCGCTCTCGACGACGCGGCCGGCATCGAGCACCACGACGTCTCGGGCGAGCTGGCGCACCACGGACATTTCGTGGGTGATCAGCACGATGGTCACGCCCAGTTCGCGGTTGATGTTCGCGAGCAGATCGAGGATCGCCCGCGTGGTCTGCGGATCGAGCGCCGAGGTCGCCTCGTCCGACAGCAGCACGCTCGGCCGCGTCGCCAAGGCCCGCGCGATGCCGACGCGCTGCTTCTGGCCGCCGGAGAGTTCGGACGGGTAGCGGTCGTGCTTGTCCGCGATGCCCACCAGCGCTAGCAGCTCGGCGACCCGGGTTTTGATGTCCGCTTTGGCCCAGCCGGCAATCTCGAGCGGCAGCGCGATATTGGCGGCTGCGGTGCGTGAGGACAGCAGGTTGAAGTGCTGGAAGATCATGCCGATCGAGCGCTGCGCCAACCGCAGGTCGCGCCCTGCGAGCGCCGAGATATTTCTATTATCGACGATGACGCGGCCAGTGGTCGGCCTCTCCAGTCCGTTGATGAGCCGGACCAGGCTAGATTTGCCGGCACCGGAGCGGCCGATGACGCCGGTGATCGAACCGCGCGGGATTGCGAAGTCGATGTTTTGCAGGGCCTTGACGCCGGGCTTGCCGCGATAGGCCGGATAGGTTTTCGAGATGCCTTCGAAGCGGACCATCGCGTCGGGCGCAGTCGCGGCAGGTGAGATCGCGTGACCTGGGATCGCGTCAAGCGTTTCGATCGGCTGTCCGATCGCGAGCGACGGGTGGACGTTCATGGAGGCGGCCTTCATGCACAATAGTTCCGCTTGCCTCTGAGGCATCCGGGAACCGGTCGCATCAAGCGACGGAGAGTGAAACGCGATGAGGACTCGGCTGGAGCGCTGCATCGCAGCACGCACCTTCGCCCTTTCGGGTCGCTCTGGCAATGTCAGATATCTGCGGGGAGTTGGACGAAGTTTCCAAATTTCTCCCCACTGAAGAAAATTCATCTGCCGCCGTCTTGGCCCTCGCCCCGGCTCAGGTGACCCGCAACCAGGGCCATACGATCAGCAGAAGCCCCGCGAAATAGAGCACCCCGAAAATCAGCCCAAAACCCCAGAACTGACCCTTGCCGATATAGCCGCTGCCGAAATACATCGGCGCCGGCCCGGTCGCGTAAGGTGAGATCACGCCCATCAAGCCAAGCGAATACATGCAGAGCATGGCGAGCGTCGTGACCGGCAGGTCGGGGATGCCGGATCCGACCGCGAGCACCACGGGCAGCACGGCGGCGGCATGCGAGGTGATGCTCGAGAAGAAATAATGGATCCAGAAGAACAGCGCGACCAGCAGCAGCATCGCGGTCGACGGCGACAGCCCGGCGAGCGGCTTTGCGTATTCGGTGGCGAACCATTTGATGAAGCCGATCTCGTTGAGGCCCGAGGCCAGCGTCAGCAGCGAGGTGAAGTAGAAGAACACCTCCCAGGCGCCCTTCTCGGCGACGATGTCGGCAAACTCGATCACGCCCGTCACCAGCATCAGCGAGATCACGATGAACACGACGGTAGTGGCGTTGACGAAATTCGAGCCCAGAAGCGGCACGCGGATGTCCGGGCTCGAGCCCGCGATCCACAGGAACATCGCGAGCAGGATCAGCGCCAGCATGATCCACTCATTGCGCGACATCGGGCCCATCTCCGCGAGCTCCTTCGATGCCCATTCGGAAATTTCCGGGCTGCTCTTCACCTCGGGACGGCAGACCGCGTAGCTGAGCAGCGGGACCAGCACCATCAGGAGGAGGCCGAGCGGCGCAAAGCCCATAAACCACTGCGCCCAGCTGACGTCGATTCCGACGGTCTTCTTGGCGATGGCGAGCGCCGCTGCATTGGGCGCGAGCGCGGTGAAAAACAATGAGCTGGTGACGGCGGTCGACGCGAACGCGGTCCACATCACGTAGGTGCCGATCTTGCCGGCGGTCGGTCCAGGCTCGGAGCCGTAGATGCGCGGGATGTTGCTGATGATGGGATAGACGATGCCGCCGCTGCGCGCGGTGTTGGACGGTGTCGCCGGCGCCAGCAGGAAATCCGACATCGCCACCGCATAGCCGAGACCGAGCGTGTTGGTGCCGAGCTTTTGCACCAGCACGAGCGCAATACGCCGGCCCAGCTGGCTCTTGCGGTACCCGATCGAGAACACGAAGGCGCCGACGATCAGCCAGACCGTGCTCTCGGCAAAGCCCGCCAGCATCCAGCGCAGCGACTTGGTCGGATCGGGATCGATATAACCGCCGACGCCGGCAACCGTCAGCCCGATCAGGCCGACCGCGCCGACCGGCATCGATTCCAGGATGAGCCCGGTGATAACGGCCGCGAAGACGGCAAAATAGTGCCACTGATTGACGTTGAGCCCTGCCGGCACCGGCCACAGATAGATCACCAGCCACACCGCGAGCGGCGCGATCAGCTTCCAGCGAGACCCTTTCGCCTCAGGCGCCTGCGAGCTACCGGCCATGGGCCTTCCCCCTCGATCGTCATTGTCGTCTGCCGGCCCGTTGATCGGCCCTATTTGTCCCAGCGCCGCGTATACGGATAGTCCGCGGCGCAATCAATGGCCCGAGCCTGCTTCTACCGCCCTCTGAACTTCGGTTTGCGTCGCGTCAGGAACGCCTCGACGCCCTCCTTGTGGTCCTCGCTAAGGCTTGCCAGGGCGAACTGGTCGACGTCCATGTGGCTGGCGAGATTATCCAGCGCATGCGCCAGCCGGTTGACCGTGAGTTTCGTCATGGCAACGGAGAGCGGCGGCTGCGCTGCCACCTTGCGCGCAAGCTCCATCGCGGCATCGAACGCATGGCCGGGATCGACCACCTGCTCGACCAGGCCCCACTCATAGGCTTCATCCGCGCCGATGCGCTGATCGGCCAGGATCACCGCCTGCTTGGTCCGAGCCGGGCCGATCAGATGCAGCATGCGCGGAATGCTCTGCCAGCTCATGTTCATGCCCAGCCCGATCTCGGGCACGCGCAGATGGGCGTCGCGTCCCATGACGCGAAAGTCGAGCGCCACGGCCAGCGCCACGCCGCCGCCGACGCAAAAGCCCTCGATGGCGACGATCGTGATCTGCTCCATCTCCTGCCAGGCGTGAGTCAGGCGGGGTCCGAGCTTGAGATGCCGCCGCAGCGTGCCGAGGTCCATGTCCTTGCGCGAGCGCCCTTCGGCATCCTTGAGGTCGAAGCCGGCGCTGAACGCAGCCGCGCTGCCTGTCAGCACCACGACAGAGGTCGCGGAATCATCCTCAAAACTGCGCGCGGCCGCGGTGAGCTGGCGCAGCGCCTCCGGCGACAGCGCGTTGATGCCGTCGCCGCGGTCGAACCGCACCACCGCAATCCGCCCCTCCGGTCCGAGGCCCTTCTCGATCTTGACATAGTCAGGCAACGCAATCTCCCCTGGTCTGGGTCTTTCTGGTGCTCACAGATGCCCGGTGCGCCGATGTTCGGGTTCGCTTCCATGGACCGGAAACCGGGCCGTGGTCCCGATGGTGATCCAGTTGGCATTTTCGCCGGTGATGTTGCGGCCGTAGATCACATCGACGGAGAAGATTTCGTTCGGACGGTAACGGACACCGGTCTGGAAACGCGGCTGCACGACGCTTGCGACCTCGGAGGCGCCGGCCTGCCCGTACGCCTCGATCGTCCATTGCAGGGTGTCGGTGAATTTCCAATCGTAGCCGATGCCGTAGGTCAGATAATGGCGATCCACCGTGCGATCCCAGAGCCAGCCGCCATTGACGTTGATGCGCATGGTCTCCGACAGGCGGAAGGTCGCGGGGATGACGGCAAAGGCGGATAGCGCCTCGCCAGTCGCCGCGTCGAACGATCCGCCGCCATAGGCCGACAATCCCCACCGGCCGATCCCGGTCGGGATGAAATTCGTCTTGGCTTTTGGCGCGACCGTCGTGCTCCAGTCGCCATCGCTGCGGGCCCGGATGGTCTGCAGGCTCAGCTCGATCGGCCTGAAGGGATCGACGACACAGGAGGGATTGGCGACCGCCGAAAAATCCGTGTTGGAAGCCGTCGACAGCCAGCTCTCCACCTTGCAGGAGCCGACCTCGGAAATGTCGGCGGCATCGACCGCATAGGCGCCATTCGCGGCGCGCGCATCCTGCGCCGCGAATGCGCCAAGAGCCGCGATTGCGGCGGTTATTCCGGTTCTTGCAGCCCAGCCCATGGTGCGATGTTAGCAGAGTCTTCGCCTCGACAACGCCCGGATTCTGGGACTATCTTCGCCCCATGAGCGAGCATCATCATCACCACGATCACGACCATTCCGAGCTGTCGGAGACCGAGCTGCGCGTGCGCGCGCTCGAGACGATCCTGACCGAAAAAGGCTATGTCGAGCCGGCTGCGCTCGACGCCATCATCCAGGCCTATGAGACCCGGATCGGTCCCCATAACGGCGCGCGCGTCGTCGCCAAGGCCTGGACCGATCCGGCGTTCAAGACGGCACTGCTGGAGGACGGCTCGAAGGCGATCGGCACGCTCGGCCATGTCAGCCGCGTCGGCGACCACCTCGTCGTGGTCGAGAACACGCCGCAGCGTCACAACATGGTCGTGTGCACGCTGTGCTCCTGCTACCCCTGGGAAATGCTGGGGCTGCCGCCGGTCTGGTACAAGGCCGCGCCCTATCGCTCCCGCGCGGTGAAGGACCCGCGCGGCGTGCTCGCCGATTTCGGCGTGCAAGTCGCCAAGGACGTTGAAATCCGGGTATGGGATTCGACCGCCGAAACGCGCTTTCTTGTGCTGCCGATGCGCCCCGCGGGGACCGATGGCTGGAGCGAGGAGCAGCTTGCCGAGCTGGTCACGCGCGATTCCATGATCGGCACCGGCTTTCCCAAGGTGCCTGGAGCGCCGTCATGAACGGCGTGCACGACATGGGCGGCATGGACGGCTTCGGCAAGGTCGAACCCGAGCCCAACGAGCCGGTGTTCCACGAGGAATGGGAGTCGCGTGTTCTCGCCATGGTGCGTGCGATGGGCGCGGCCGGCGCCTTCAACATCGACACCTCGCGCTTCTATCGCGAGACGATCCCGCCGCACGTGTACCTGTCGAGCTCCTATTACAAGAAATGGTTTCTCGGGCTCGAGGAGATGCTGATCGAGAAAGGCTATCTCACCCGGGAGGAAGTCGCCGCCGGCCACGCGATGCAGCCGTCCAAGGCGCTCAAGCACGGCAAGTTCGATCTCGGCCAGGTCGAGCGCATCATGGTGCGCGGCAAGTTCGCCCGGCCTGCCCCGGCGCCGGCGAAATTCAAGATCGGTGACAAGGTCCGCGCGAAGAACATTCATCCGGCGACCCACACCCGCCTGCCGCGCTACGTGCGCGGCCATGTCGGAATCGTCGAGCTGAACCATGGCTGCCACGTGTTTCCGGACTCGGCGGCGATGGAGCTCGGCGAGAATCCGCAATGGCTCTACACGGTCGTGTTCGAGGGCCGCGATCTCTGGGGCGCGGACGGCGATCCGACCTCGAAAGTCTCGATCGACGCATTCGAGCCCTATCTGGACCCCGCGTGATGAGCAGCACGGCTGCTGCCGCCGCGACGGCAGCGATCCCAAGCATTCCACGCGACGATGACGGCCCGGTGTTTCGCGCGCCCTGGGAGGCGCACGCGTTTGCGATGGCGCTGACGCTGCACGAGCGCGGCGTGTTCACCTGGCCCGAATGGGCGGCAGCCCTGGCCTCCGAGATCAAACGTGCGCAGGCGGCCGGCGATCCCGATACTGGCGAGACCTACTATCTCCATTGGCTCGCCACGCTGGAGGGCCTCGTCGCACGCAAGGGCGTTGCGTCTGCAGAGACGCTGCATCGATATCGTGATGCCTGGGACCACGCGGCAGATCGCACCCCGCACGGCAAGCCGATCGAACTGAAGGCGGAGGATTTTCGGTAAGCTGCTTCCACATATTCCGTCATTGCGAGCGAAGCGAAGCAATCCAGAATCCCTCCGCAGAGGCAGTCTGGATTGCTTCGTCGCAAGAGCTCCTCGCAATGACGGCGGAGTGAGGCACCTCACCGCCCCGCCACATACTCCCGCCATCCCTTCGCCCGCAGGCTGCAAGCCGGGCACTCGCCGCAACCGTATCCCCACTCATGCTGCGCGCCGCGTTCGCCGAGATAGCAGGTGTGCGAGTGCTCGCGGATGAGGTCGACCAGCCCGTCGCCGCCAAGGTCATGGGCGAGCTTCCACGTCGCGGCCTTGTCGATCCACATCAGCGGCGTATGCAGCTCGAACTTGCGGGCCATGCCGAGCGACAGCGCCGCCTGCATGGCGCGGATGGTGTCGTCGCGGCAATCGGGGTAGCCGGAATAGTCGGTCTCGCACATGCCGCCGACGATGTGACTGACGCCGCGCCGGTAGGCCAGCGCCGCGGCGAATGTCAAGAACACCAGATTGCGGCCGGGCACGAACGTGTTCGGCAGGCCGTCGGCGCCCATCGCGATCGCGACGTCGCGCGTCAGCGCCGTCTCGGACACAGCTGCCAGCGTCGGGATCGACAGCGTGTGGCTCTCGCCGAGCCTGGAAGCCCAATCCGTGCGCAGGCCCTTGAGGCCGTCGAACAGTTGGTCACGGCAGGCAAGCTCGATGGCGTGGCGCTGGCCGTAATCGAACCCCAGCGTCTCCACGCGCGCGAAGCGGCTCAGCGCCCAGGCGAGGCAGGTGGTGGAATCCTGGCCGCCGGAGAACAGCACCAGCGCGGTTTCGGAGGAAAATGCGTCGCTCATGGCCCGCGCTTTAGCATCGCGCACGCGGCTCGCCAATCCGGCCCGCCAACGGTGGAAATCATCCTGTTCCGCCGCGCTACGCTGGGAACGGGAGCTCGCTTTTGGCATAAGGCTTGGGAGCCAGGAGACTGCCCCGCAATGACCCCTTCCCGCGACATTTCCCGCCTGATTGAGATCATGGCGGCGCTGCGCACGCCGGTGACCGGCTGCCCCTGGGACCTCGAGCAGAATTTTGCGACCATCGCGCCCTATACGATCGAGGAAGCCTATGAGGTGGTCGAGGCCATCAGCCGCGGCGACCTCGACGATCTCTGCGAGGAGCTCGGCGACCTCCTGCTCCAGGTCGTCTTCCACGCCCAGATGGCGTCGGAGCAGAACGCGTTCGCTTTTGGCGATGTCGTCGAGGCCATCACCCGAAAAATGATCCGGCGCCATCCCCACGTCTTCGCCGACAAGGAGGGCAATCTCGCCTCGTCCCACGTCAAGGAAGTCTGGGACCGCATCAAGGCCGAGGAGAAAGCCGAGCGCGCCGCGCGCCGGCCGCCGCAGGAAGTGCCGTCCCACAAGTCGCTGCTGTCAGGCGTGAAGGCCGGCCAGCCCGCGCTGACGCGCGCCATGGAGCTGCAGCGCAAGGCCTCCACTGTCGGCTTCGACTGGAAGGATCCGCGCGCGGTGTTGGCAAAAATCCGCGAGGAAGCCGACGAGATCGAGGCAGCACTCGACCGCAACGACAGTGAGGGCCTGGCGGAAGAGACCGGCGATCTGATGTTCGCGCTGGTCAACCTCGCCCGCCATGTCGATGCCGATCCGGAAGCCGCGCTTCGCGCGACGAATGCGAAGTTCGAGCGGCGCTTTGCCTATATCGAACGGGCGCTGGAGGCGCAGGGGCGGACGCTGGAGCAGGCGTCGCTACAGGAGATGGACGCGCTGTGGGATGCGGCGAAGGCGGACGAGAAGCCGGTCGCTCCGGGTTGAGGAAAACTTCTTATGGTTGTGCCTGAGCCTGAAGTTTGTCGCCAGATCGCGACCGAGCGGCCCTTTGGCAAGACAAGATGCGGCGTGATTCCAGGGCCGGTCACGCCACTGGAAGTCGCACGGGCTTTCGGACTTTCAGACGATGTTGAAATCTATACTACTGTCACGAGCGATGAAGCTGCGGCTCTCGTAACCTACGTGTTGACTACATCGCTTACCTTTGGCGGAGAAGAGATGAAACCCTCGCGTGCAGCCGAACTCTGGCAACAATTCGCGGCGTTGTTCGATGAACCCGTACAATTTCTGACAAACTGCCGATCATCAGACTTTTGCCAATTTAGTCCCGCGACTGACGCCACCATTGATCTCGGTGTCCTCGTAATTGGTCTTGCCAACGGAGGGTGCTTGTGGGTGGAGGACTACGACTGACCCGCCAGACGGGCTAGATCGGATGCGGCACCGCGTCGAAGCGGTTGACCACGATGTCCCGCTTGGTCTCGTCCACCCGCACCGTCATGTCGAAGCGGCCGTCGTGCAGCTCCTTGGCCAGCACCTCGGAATTCCGATGCAGCCAGCTGATGCCGGCGCCGTCGGCAGCGTCGATCGAGAGGTCGAGCGTGATGCGTTTGGCGGCCAAGCGCTCCTCGATCGCGGCGAGCAGCGCGTCGACCCCCTCGCCCGACACAGCGGACACCAGCATCGCCGGATGATCCTCCGGCCTGCGCGCGGCGATGTTCAAAAGCTCTTCGCGCTGTTCGGGACCATAACGGTCGATCTTGTTCCAGACCTCGATGATGCGGCCTGAATCATCGGGATTGATGCCGAGCTGGCGCAGCACGGCGTCGACGTCGCTCTGCTGTGCCTCGGCGTCGTCGTGCGAGATGTCGCGCACATGCAGGATGACGTCGGCTTCCAGCACCTCCTCCAGCGTGGCGCGGAAGGCGGCGACGAGCTGCGTCGGCAAATTGGAGATGAAACCGACGGTGTCCGACAGCATCGCCTTGCCGCCATGCGGCAGGGTGAGCGCGCGCAGGGTCGGATCCAGCGTGGCGAACAGCATGTCGGCGGCCTGCACGTCGGCACGGGTCAGGCGGTTGAACAGCGTCGATTTGCCGGCATTGGTGTAGCCGACCAGCGCCACGACGCGGTATGGCACGCGCTGGCGGCCTGCGCGATGCAGGCGGCGTGTGGCCTGCACCTTCTTCAGCTCGCCCTCGAGCTTGGAGATGCGCTCCTGGATCAGGCGGCGATCGGCCTCGATCTGTGTCTCGCCGGGACCGCCCATGAATCCAAAGCCGCCGCGCTGGCGTTCGAGATGGGTCCATGAGCGCACCAGGCGCGAGCGCTGATAGTTGAGATGCGCGAGCTCGACCTGGAGCGAGCCTTCCTTGGTCTTGGCGCGGCGGCCGAAGATTTCCAAAATGAGCCCGGTGCGATCGAGCACCTTTGCCTGCAGCTCCTTCTCGAGATTGCGCTGCTGGATCGGCGCAAGCGCGCAATCCATCACCACGAGCTCGACGTCGAGGCTTTTGGCGAGCGCAGCGATCTCCTCGACCTTGCCCTTGCCGATATAGGTCGCAGGGCGGATCTGGTTGATCGGCGCGATGATGGCATCGGCAACGACGAGATCGATCGCGCGCGCGAGGCCAGCAGCTTCGTCTAGCCGGGCTTCCGCGTCACGCAGGACATGAGCTTCCGATTGCGCGTCGGCATTGCCTGCGCGCACTCGCAAATAGGGACCGATGACAAGCACCCGCCCCGTCTGCTTATCCCCTGCCGACCGCGGACGGTCGGCATCCCCGTCGAAATTCCGGGGTTCCAATCAGATCACTCTCAAGCCGGCTGGTCCTCGCCGCCTTCGAACAACTGGATCGGAGCGCCCGGCATGATGGTCGAGATCGCATGCTTGTAGACGAGCTGCGAGTGACCGTCGCGCCGAAGCAGCAAACAGAAATTGTCGAACCAGGTCACAATGCCCTGGAGCTTCACTCCGTTGACCAGAAAGATCGTCAGTGGCGTTTTGGTTTTGCGAACGTGATTAAGGAAGGTGTCCTGCAGGTTTTGTGCGCGGTCTGCCGCCATTGTTTTTTTCTCGCTTTGAGTTTCTTTTTATTGCGCCGGTTGCGGCCCTCTTTTGAAAATTCGGGGTCCTCGTCCGGTTGCCGTCCCTCATGAGATCCCCCTCGGAGGGACAGCGGTTCAATTAGAGGACAGGTAGGCTTATTAGGCAAGCCGCTTCACGCGGCAGCCCATGCCGTATTGCCCCGAAAAACTACGGAAATCGATGATTTTCCTCGCCTATTCCAACGACGTTGCAGCGTCAGCCGACGCCGAGCGCCTTCAACTTCCGGTGCAGTGCCGAGCGTTCCATGCCAACAAACTCGGCCGTGCGAGAAATATTTCCTGAAAAACGGCTGATCTGTGCAATCAAATAGTCGCGCTCGAACACTTCGCGCGCTTCGCGCAGCGGCAGGCCCATGATGTGCTCGCCATTGTTGCTGGTCGGCATCGCCGGCACCATGGAGCCGACATCCTGCGGCAGCATGTCGGCCGTGATGATGACCTCCGGCCCGCCCGCTGCCAGAATCATGACTCTCTCAACGTTGTTGCGGAGCTGGCGCACATTGCCCGGCCAAACATGCGACTGCAGCACCGCCATCGCGTCCTGGCCGATCTGCCGCTTGGGCAGGCCGCTGCCCGCGGAGATCTGCTCCATGAAGTAGTCGATCAATTCCGGGATGTCCTCACGCCGCTCCGATAGCGCGGGCACGCGGATCGGCACCACCGACAGCCGATGATAGAGGTCCTCGCGGAAATGGCCGGCCGCGATCTCCTCTTCGAGGTTGCGCGCGGTGGACGAGATGATGCGGACGTCGACCTGCACCTTGCCGTTGCCGCCGACGCGCTGGAACGACTGCTCGACCAGCACGCGCAAGATCTTGTTCTGGGTCTCGCGCGGCATGTCCGCGATTTCGTCGATGAACAGCGTGCCGCCGTGGGCCTCTTCGAGCGCGCCGGGCTTGCGCGCGTGCTCGCCGTTGGACTGCTCGATGCCGAACAGCTCGTGCTCCATCCGCTCGGGCGTGATCGCAGCGGCGTTGATGACGACGAAGGGGCCGTCGGCGCGGCCCGAGGCCGTGTGCAACGTGCGGGCGGTCAGTTCCTTGCCGGCGCCCGCGGGACCGACGATCAGGATGCGGCTGTTGGCCTTGGCCGCACGCTCGATGGTCTGGCGCAGCTGATTCATGCTGGGCGAGCGGCCGACCAGCGAGCTTGCGCTCGGCGCGAGCTGCTTCAGCTCCTTGACCTCGCGCTTGAGCCGCGAGTTCTCCAGTGCACGGTTCGCGACCAGGATCAGCCGGTCGGTCTTGAACGGCTTCTCGATGAAATCGTAGGCGCCACGCTTGATCGCGGCGACCGCGGTCTCGATGTTGCCGTGGCCGGAGATCATCACCACCGGCAGATCGGGGTTGTCCTTCTTGACCTGCTCCAGGAGCTGCAAGCCGTCGAGCTTGGAGCCCTGCAACCAGATGTCGAGGAACACCAGATGCGGCCTGCGGTTGGCGATCTCGGCGAGCGCCGTATCGCTGTCGCGCGCGGTCCGGGTCACGAAGCCCTCGTCTTCGAGGATGCCCGCAACGAGATCCCGAATATCGGCCTCATCATCGACAATCAGAATTTCACTTGCCATGGGTCGCCTGTTTTCTCAGCTGCCTGTTGAGGCTTCGATCTTCGTTGAATCATTGGTCTTTTCAGCCGGCTCTTTGGTTTCGACGTCCGCCTGCTTTGTTTCCGGATCCTTGACGGATTGCGTGGCCGTTTCACCGCTTTCTGGCTTGGTCGTTGCCCCGCCCGCCGGTTCGGCCCCCTCGCTCTTCGCGGGAGCGCCGGAGATCGCAAAACGCATCCGCATCCAGGCGCCGCGTTGGCCCTCGCGGAAGTCCGAGGCATCCTTCAGTTCGATGCGCCCGCCATGGTCTTCCAGCACGCGACCGACGATCGCGAGCCCAAGGCCGGTGCCCTTGGCGCGTGTCGTCACATAGGGCTCGAGCAGGCGCGAGCGCGCTACCTTGGGCAGGCCGATGCCGTTGTCGACGACGTCGATCAGCACGTCCTCGCCCTCGCGCGAGACCACGACGTCGATTCTGCCTTTGCCGAGCTCCTCCAGGGGGACCTGCTCGATCGCCTCGGTGGCGTTCTTGACGATGTTGGTGACCGCCTGCGAGATCAGCCGCCGGTCGAACTGCGCGCGCAGCGGGTCTTCCCTGAACTCGGCCTCGATATCGATCTCGGGGTGGGCGACCTTCATCAGGAACACCGCCTGCCGCACTGCGTCGGCGACGTCCTCACCCTCCATCACCGGCTTCGGCATCCGTGCAAAGCGCGAGAACTCGTCGACCATGCGGCGGATATCGTCGACCTGACGCACGATGGTGTCGGTGCATTGTTCGAAGATCTGCTTGTCCTTGCCCTCGGTGATGTCCTTGCCGAATTTGCGGCGAATGCGCTCGGCGGAGAGCTGGATCGGGGTCAGCGGGTTCTTGATCTCATGCGCGATGCGGCGCGCGACGTCGCCCCAGGCCGAGGTGCGCTGCGCCGAGACCAGCTCGGTGATGTCGTCGAGCGTGATGATGTAGCTGTCGTGGGGTTGGCTGGTCTTCTCGGCGCTGACGCGAACCGACAGATTGCGTTCCTGCCCGTCCCGCGTGATCGTGATCTGCCCCTGCACCAGGCGCTGGGTCCCTTCCCGCGCCGTCTTCATCATCTCTTCGAGCTCGGGCAGCACGTCGGAGAGCGGATGGCCGAGCGTCTCGGCTTCGGAGTGCCCGATCAGCTTTTCGGCGGAACGGTTGAGAATGCCGACGCTGCCTGAATTATCCACGCCGATGATGCCGGCGCTCGCCGACGACAGCACCGCCTCGATGAAGCGGCGGCGGCTGTCGATGAGGTCGCTGGCGTTGACCAGCTCGTCGCGCTGGCTGCGCAACTCCTCCGTCATCTTGTTGAAGGTCTCACCGAGCTGGGCGAGGTCGCCTTCCGACTGGTGCACCGGCACTTTCACATGGAGGTCGCCGGTCGAGACCGTCTGGGCCGCGTTCATCAGCCGCCGGATCGGCGAGACCAGTGAGTTGGCGAAGTTGAGGCCGATCAGCACCGAGGCCATCAGGATGGTCAGCGCGATCACCGCGAACATCAGCGCGAACGCGACCTGGATGCCGAGCCGGCGCGACTCGATCTGGGCGTATTCGGCGACGCTGACCTCGGTCTGCTTGAGCTGCTGGACCACGTTGGGATCGAGCGGCCGTGCGACATACAGGAAGGTGTCGCTGAAGGCGCGCAAGCGGACCACCGCGGCGACGAAGCTCGCATCGGGCAGCACCGCGATCTCGGGCTCGGATTCGTTGACGTTGCTGAGGAAGTCCGGCGCCGGAGGCGAATAGGCCAGCCGCATGCCGGTGTCGGCGGATTCGAGAATGTTGGTGTTCTTGTCGATGATCATCGCGCCCGGCAAATTGCGCGAGGCGGCGCTGGACGTCAGCAATTCGCGAAAAGAACGGCGATCCTGGTCGTAGAGCGGCCGCGCGTGGGCGATGTCGTTGGCCATCCCGAGAATGTCGCCCCGGATCAGCTGCGCGTGGTCCTGCATGTAGGCCCGCGCGATCGTCAGCGAATTCTGGATCACCTCCTTGGTCGGGCCGGAGAACAGGCGATCGAGCCCGCGCTCGATGGTGACGTTGGCGACGACGGCGACCAGCACCGCCGGCAGCACCGCCACGATCGAGAACAGGCTGACGATCTGGACATGGAGGCGCGCCGCCGCCCTGCCCCGCCGTCGCGCCAGGATCAGCTGCCAGAGCTCGCGGATGATGATGCCGACCAGCAGCAGGATCGTGCCAGCATTGATCAGATAGAACGAGCGGACAACCGCCGGGGTCGGCTCGATCGACGTGAGGCCGGTCAGGACAAGGAATGTCAGGCAGGCCGACAGCAGGGCCAGCGCCACGGCGAACGGCGCCAGCCAGCGGCGCGCCGACCAACGCCGGGGCTCTTCAGCTGGGGCCGTGTCAAAGGATGCGGCCGAGGTGTCTGCGCTGGTCATTCCGGCAATGGGTGCTGAAAACGGGGTCCGCGGCGGGCGGATACTGATGTATTCGTACCACATTGTTGCCGAATTGCGACAATTCCGCGGCGCCCCGGCCGCGACCGACCCGCGCATCCACAGCGACATGCCGGAGGGCGGGAACGGATTCCGGCCCCGGCAGCTTGACCAGCATGCACAAATTCTTTCTCGCAATGATGGTGTCGGCCGTGCTGCTGCTGATCGTGGCGGCGGATCTGCTGGTCAATGGTCTCGGGGTGCAGGAGCCCAATGCGAACGTCGCCAGCGCAATACAGGTCTCAGGCCGGTTTGTCAGATAAGTGTGAGGCCGCGTCCCGCGGCTGAAATCACCATATGAATGTTCCGGAGGAACGTTTCGGTCCCATTGGGACTTCTGCTCACCGCGTCAGCCACAACGGCCAGCGCGATCCGGACAGGCTCAGCTCCGCTTGGTAGGGGGAGCTGAGCCACCGGCCGTTACGGAAAGGCTAGCCGCCGCTCCGATAGACCTGGATATCGAGATCCCGGATCTTCTTCCGCAGCGTGTTGCGGTTGAGGCCGAGCAGATCGGCCGCGCGGATCTGGTTGCCGCGGGTGGCGGCGAGCGCGGCCGTAAGCAGCGGCACCTCGATCTCCTTCAGGATGCGGTGATAGAGGCCCGGCGGCGGCACGCCGTTCGGGAAGCCCTGGAAGTGCGAGGAGAGATACGCTTCCACGGCGCCGCCGAGATTGTCGACGCCATGCTGGACTGCGGCACCCGGGCTGACGGTGGGTGGCGCCAACTCGCCGTCGATGACCGAGCCCGTGATCACGTCCTGCGGATAGAGCGCCGCGAGGCGACGGGCGAGGTTCTCGAGCTCGCGCACGTTGCCCGGCCAGCGATGCTGCTTCATCCGCTCCAGCGCCAGCGTGTCGAGCTTCTTCGGCGGCAGTCCGTCCTTCTCGGCCAGCGCGAAGAAATGACGGATGAGATCCGGCAGATCCTCGATGCGCTCGCGCAGGGGCGGCAGCCGCAGCGGCACGACGTTGAGGCGGAAGAACAGATCTTCGCGGAACAGGCCCTGCTGGATCAGGACGCGCAGATCCTTGTTGGAGGCCGCGACGATGCGCACGTCGGTCTTGATCGGGGTGCGGCCGCCGACCGTGGTATATTCGCCCTGCTGAAGCACACGCAGCAGGCGGGTCTGCGCCTCCATCGGCATGTCCCCGATCTCGTCCAGGAACAGCGTGCCGCCCTCGGCCTGCTCGAAGCGGCCGGAGGCGCGGGTGTTGGCGCCGGTGAAGGCGCCGCGCTCATGGCCGAACAGCTCGGACTCGATCAGGTCGCGCGGGATCGCCGCCATGTTGACCGCGACGAACGGGCCGTTGCGGCGCTTGCCGTAATCGTGCAACGCGCGCGCCACCAGCTCCTTGCCGGTACCGGACTCGCCCGTGATCATCACGGTGAGGTCGGTCTGCATCAGGCGCGCCAGCACGCGATAGATTTCCTGCATCGCCGGCGAGCGGCCGACCAGCGGGATCGCCTCCATCTCGGCGTCCTCGTTCGGCGTCGAGACCCGCTCCTTCGGCTCGGCCAGCGCGCGACCGACGATGGCAATCAGCTCCTTCAGGTCGAAGGGCTTCGGCAGATATTCGTACGCGCCGCGCTCGGAGGCGCGGATCGCCGTCATGAAGGTATTTTGCGCGCTCATGACGATGACCGGCAAATTCGGCCGCATCTTCTTGATCCGCGGCAACAGGTCGAACGCGTTCTCGTCGGGCATCACCACGTCGGTGATAACGAGATCGCCCTCCCCCTGGCTGACCCATCGCCACAGCGTCGCGGCATTGCCGGTCAGCCGCACTTCGTAGCCGGCGCGCGATAGTGCCTGATTGAGAACGGTGCGGATGGCGGTGTCGTCATCAGCAACGAGAATGCTACCTGCGGGCATCGTTAATCCTCATTTTGCCCCCTGTGACGCAGACGACGACTTCCCGGCAGAGCCGTCGCGACTGCTTTGATCGGCATGTTTCACCGATGTGGAATACATCGGCATCAGCACGCGGAAGGTGGTCTTCCGCGGCTGAGATTCGCATTCGATGATGCCCCCGTGATCCCCGATGATCTTTGCGACCAGCGCGAGGCCCAGACCCGAGCCGGTCTGCTTGGTGGTGACGAAGGGATCGAACAGATTTGGCAGGAGATCGTCCGGCACGCCTGGTCCGTTGTCCTTCACGCAGAATTCGAGCGGCAGGGATACACGGGATTTTTGACCGGGGACTGACAGGCGCACGCCGGGACGAAATGCGGTGGTGAGCTGGATTTCGCCATCGGGAACATCGATCAGCGCTTCGGCGGCGTTCTTCACCAGGTTGAGGAACACCTGGATGAGCTGGTCCTGGTTCGCCAGCACCGGCGGCAGCGAGGGATCGTAATCCTCGACGAAGCGGATGTTGCGGGCAAAGCCGGACTGCGCCAGCCGTTTGACGTGATCAAGCACCGAATGAATGTTGACGGGGCCGCGCACCACGGGGCGCTCGTCGCCGAACACCTCCATGCGGTCGACCAGCGTCACGATGCGGTCGGCCTCGTCGCAGATCAGCCGCGTCAGCATGCGGTCTTCCGAGGAGGCCTGCTGCTCCAGGAGCTGCGCCGCGCCGCGGATGCCGGAGAGCGGATTCTTGATCTCGTGGGCCAGCATCGCGGCGAGCGCGATCACCGAGCGCGCGGCGCTGCGATGGGTGAGCTGGCGGTCCATCTTGTCGGCGATGGAGCGCTCCTGCAGCATCACCACGATATGGCCGGGCCGTTCCGTGACCGGGGCGACGTGCAGATCGACCTGGCGGTCCCCGCCCATGCGCGGCGTACCCAGATCGACCTTGTATTCGTTGACCGGCGCGTTCGACGAACGCACCTGGTCGATCAGCGCCAGCAAGGGGCTGCCGAACGGCACCAGCTCTTTCAGCGATTGCCGCTTCAAGAACTGCGTCGAGATATCGAAGAAGGCTTCGGTTGCGATGTTGGCGGCGACGATCTTGCCGTCCGGCCCGATCATGAGCATGGGATTCGGCAGTGCGTCCAGGATGGCATCGCTGTCGGACGCAACGGGCCGACGATGTTCAGCGGCTGAGCTCATGCAGCGGCGCTCCATGCGAAGTCGTCGAAGGCATCTTGCAGTGATCGGTGGACGAGGCGCGGATCCTCCGAGGTGAGGATTTTCTGGCGCCAGGATTTCAGCTTCTCGGCCGGCGCACGGCTCACATCGGCCGCGACATCGAGGGCCCAGCCCAGATGTTTTCGCGCGTGCCGCAGACCGATGCGCAGGCCGTAGAGCGCGCAGACGCCCTCGTAAAGCGTGCGGACATAATGCAGCTGCGTCTCGAGAGATGGCGTGGCTTCCGCCGCCCCGCCCTTGAGGCGCCGGCCGATCTGGCCGGGCAGCCAGGGCTGGCCCTGCGCGCCGCGGCCGATCATCACGGCGTCGGCGCCGGAGGCCTCTAACGCCGCGAGCGCCTTCTCGTAAGTCGTGATGTCGCCATTGACGACGAGCGGAACGGAGATGGCCTCGCGCACGGCGCGGATCGCGTCCCAATCGGCCTCGCCCTTGTAGAACTGGCAGCGGGTGCGGCCGTGCACGGTGACGAGCTTGATGCCCGACGCCTGCGCCCGCCGCGCCAGTTCCGGCGCGTTACGGGTGCGGTCGTCCCAGCCGAGCCGCATCTTCAGCGTTACCGGCACCTTCACCGCCGCGATCGTCGCTTCGATCAGGCTGACGGCGTGATCGAGGTCGCGCATCAAGGCGGAACCGGACTGGCCGCCGGTGACGTGACGGGCCGGACAGCCCATGTTGATGTCGATAATGTCGGCGCCTTCGGCTTCGGCGATCCGGGCACCCTCCGCCATCCAATACGTCTCGCAACCGGCGAGCTGGACCACGTGCGGACCGATCCCCGTGGCTTCGCAGCGCAACCGGGACATATGATGGCCATTGGCGAGTTCGTCGCTGGCCGTCATTTCGGACACCACCAGACCGGCCCCCAACTCCGCGGCCAGCCGGCGGACGGGCGAGTCAGTCACCCCCGACATCGGCGCCAGGAAGACCGGGGTGGCGACGTCAATATCGCCTATCTTCAATGGCTTAGAGCCTGATACTGCCGAGCCGGTCACAGGGTTCTCGTTGCGTTGGCAGCGCCTCATCGCGCCTGCCATGACCTATCTTGCGCACAATTCTTGTGCAGTCAAGCGTCATGCCTACAGTTTAGACAGTTCTGCAAATCTTTCAAGTGCAGTGCAGCAAAATGCTGTTTCCCACAATCCGGGGAAACCCCCTTTTTTTGCGGGCCTGCCGTGCTAGAGGCATGCGGCAATTACCCCACCCCCGGCTCTCTTCATCATCAAATGAGTATTTGAGTCCTATGGCGAAATCACAGCGCACCGCAGTCGTTCTCGTCGCGGCCGGACGCGGCCTGCGCGCAGGCGCCGGTGGCCCCAAGCAATATCGCGAGATCGGCGGCGTGCCCGTGATCTATCGCGCCATGGAGGCCTTCAGCCGTCATGCGGACGTGTTCGCGGTTCAGCCGGTCGTGAACCCCGACGACGGCGCCATGTTCACGGCAGCCGTCGCAGGGCTCAGCCACGAGGCGCCGGTCAATGGCGGCGCAACCCGGCAGGCCTCGGTGCTCGCCGGTCTCGAAGCGCTCGCCAGGCACAAGCCGGACATCGTGCTGATCCACGACGCCGCGCGCCCCTTCGTTTCGGAAGGCGTGATCACCCGCGCGATCGATGCGGCCAGCCGCACCGGCGCCGCGATCCCCGTTGTTCCCGTCACCGACACCATCAAGGTCACCGGCGAGAACGGTAATGTCGAGGACACGCCGGATCGGGCGCGGTTGCGGATCGCACAGACGCCGCAATCCTTTCGTTTCGACGTCATCCTCGAAGCGCATCGTCGCGCGGCCAAGGACGGGCGCAGCGATTTCACCGACGATGCCGCGATTGCCGAATGGGCGGGATTGACGGTTGCAACCTTTGAAGGCGATGTTGCCAATATGAAGCTCACCACCCCCGAGGATTTCGTGCGCGAGGAAGCGCGGCTGGCCAGCCTGCTCGGCGACATCAGGACCGGCACGGGCTATGACGTGCACGCCTTCGGCGAGGGCGACCATCTCATGATCTGCGGCGTGCGCGTGCCGCACACCAAAGGCTTCCTGGCCCATTCCGACGGCGATGTCGGCCTGCACGCGCTGGTCGACGCCATCCTCGGCGCGCTCGCCGACGGCGATATCGGCTCGCACTTCCCGCCCAGCGACGCGAAGTGGAAGGGCGCCTCCTCCGACCAGTTTTTGCAATACGCCATCGAGCGCGTCACCCAGCGCGGCGGCCGCATCGCCAATCTCGAGGTCACGATGATCTGCGAACGGCCGAAGATCGGTCCCTTGCGCGACACCATGCGCGCGCGCATCGCCGAGATCTCCGGTGTCGACATCTCCCGCGTCGCGGTCAAGGCGACCACCAGCGAGCGGCTCGGCTTCACCGGCCGCGAGGAAGGCATCGCGGCCACCGCAAGCGCCACCATCCGTCTGCCGTTTAACGAGAAGATTTGGAGTGTCTAGGCCATGGCCGGCAGCGACGCACGCGCCCTCTCCCGCTCGCTGCTCGATCTGTGCCGGATGCGCAAGCTGACGATCGCGACCGCGGAGTCCTGCACCGGCGGCCTCGTTGCGGGTGCGCTGACCGACATTCCCGGCTCCTCCGACGTGATCGATCGGGGCTTCGTCACCTATTCCAACGACGCCAAGCGCGCGATGCTCGGGGTCGAGGCAAGCACGCTCACCAATTTCGGCGCCGTCAGCAGGGAGACCGCAACAGCCATGGCGGTCGGCGCGCTGGAGCGTGCCGGCGTTGATCTTGCGGTCGCCATCACCGGCATTGCCGGCCCCGGCGGCGCCACGCCGGGCAAGCCGGTGGGCCTCGTCCACTTCGCTGCCGCCGCGCGCGACGGACGTATCGTTCACCGCGAGCATCGCTTTGGCGCCATCGGCCGCACCGCCGTGCGTCAGCGCTCTGTGGTCGAGGCGTTGCGCATGCTGATGGATCTCGCCCGCGGCCCAGTCCAGACCAAGCCGCGCCGTGAAGCCGCGGTAACCCGCCTGCGCCCCCGCGTGACACGCTCGCCGCGCCGACATGTGGCGAAGCGCAGGCCGCCGCGGTCGCCGCGCGGCTGAGCCAGGCAACCCGCCCTCAGTCAGCCGGAATGAAGCGGAGCGTGCCGGCCCGCCGCGTCGGCTGGCCGGTGTCGTTGGTGTGGTTGATGCCGTCCATGACCGGCACCTCAGTGAAATCGAACGGGCTTACCCCATCCAGGCAGGCGACGTTGACGGCATAGAGAGATTGGTCGGATCGTCGCTGATGGTGCGTGTAGATTCCGCAACGGGAACAGAAGAAGTGCTGCGCTGATCCGGTATGGAAGCGGTAGCTTGTGAGCGCATCCTCGCCCTGGAGGAACTTGATGCCGCCCATTGCCGCCATGACGACGACGGCGCCGCGCATGCGGCAGTAGGAGCAGGTGCAGCGGCGGATCGAATTGAAGCCGTCGCTGAGCATCGCCTCGAAACGCACTGTGCCGCAATGGCACTGGCCAGCCCGAACGTTCGTGTCGCCCACCATCACGCCCAAGTCTCCTGTTTAGGACTCTCCTGTTCGGATCGCTTCTACGATATCCCGCGCAGGATCACCAAGCCCTCATCACGCCGCCGCGAGTCCCGTGGCCCGGATGGAGCGAAGCGCAATCCGGGATTCGTTCCGCGGGTACGGGCCCCGGATTACGCTGGGCTCCATCCGGTCTACAAGACCTTGCGTCGCCCGACGGGCAAAACACCTAAACGACAGGTCGATCCGCTGGCGCGAAAATATTCGCCTTTACAGAAATTCTGATTTATCGCATCTTGTCGCCACCTCATCCCGGTCAGAGGGGCGTATCGCGATCGTCACGAACGCGGGCCGGACAGCGGCGGACGCTGGGCCACACCGGCGCGAATGGCTTCGCAGGGCGGGCAACCGTGAGCGAAAGCGTCGCGCACACGACCGGTGTGATCAGCGTACGGCAAAACCGTGTCGTCCTGACGCCCGGGGTCTGTGCGTCAAGTCTTGTGGTGATGTGGGCGGCCCGACC
>NZ_JBVVOT010000029.1:0-95554 GCF_055807455.1 Bradyrhizobium sp. Kon58 | reverse complement strand
TCGCCGACATAGGACGAGATCATCTTCTTGATCTGGCGGGTTTCGAGCAGGCGGCTGAGGCCAATGCCGTCGACGCCTGCATTGTTTGAGACCACCGTCAGGTCCTTGACGCCAGAGTCGCGGATCGCGTCCGACAGCGTCTCGGCGATGCCGCAAAGGCCGAAGCCGCCCGACATGATCATCATGCCGTCTTTCAGAACACCCTCAAGAGCCGACTTGGCGTCGGGATAGACCTTGTTCATGCTGGGACCTTTGAACGAAGAAAAGTCGACCTCGGCGCGCACACCAGGAAATCGCAGCGAACCCACGCGCGACGCTCAACTTTAGAGGGGCTGGGAAGCATTGCGCAAGCCGGCGGATACTAACTTCACAAATTAAAGTTACTAGATGTCGATTTAAGTTTGGTTCATTGGGATCCGGCCGGGTTTACGATAGCAGGAAGTCCATGTCACACGATCAGTTCGCCATCGAGGCCGTCACTCCTTCGTATTGGGAGATCACGTTCAGGAATCCTCCGATCAATCTGATCGGACCGGACACGATCCCTCAATTGAATGCGTTGCTCAGGCGGATCGAGGCGGATCCGAAATTGACCGTTGTGGTGTTCAGGAGCGACGATCCCGATTTCTTCATGGCGCACTACGACATCGCGACGGATATCGCAGCCTTTGCGGCCCTTCCGCCTGGCCCTACCGGCCTTCATCCATGGAACGACGTGCTTGTGCGGCTTTCGCGCGTTCCCGTTTTGACGATTGCGGCCGTGCGTGGCCGAGCTCGGGGCGCGGGTAGTGAATTCGCGTTGGCCTGCGATATTCGTTTCGCGAGCCTTGAGAAGACGATCTTGGGCCAATTCGAGGTCGGCGGTGGCGCTGTGCCCGGCGGCGGACCGATGGCTCGGCTGTCCAGGCTGGTCGGACGTGGCCGCGCTCTGGAAATACTCATCGGCGCCGACGATATCAGGGCCGACGTTGCGGAGCGATATGGCTACGTCAACCGGGCCGTGCCGGACACCGAGTTCGAAGGCTTCGTCGACGCCTATGCGACACGAGTAGCCGGATTCGAGAAGGAAGCCATCAAAGTTACGAAGGGATTCATCGACGAGGTAACGCTGCCTCCGTTGGCTGAACTGGCCCCAAACATGGCAGCCTTTTTCGCCTCGGTCGCCCGCCCCGAGACACAGGCGCGCGCGATTGCCCTCTTCAAGGAGGGATTGCAGACCCGCGCCGAAGTCGAGTTGAACCTCGGGGAGTACGTAGCAAGATACACTCCCGGCTCATAACCTGGACGGCGGACGCTCCGGTCGATCCTCCGCTGAGCATTTCCCGGCCGGCGACGTCCGGCCGGCGTCGCGCGCGGTATCCCGATCGCCTTCCCGTCGGAGAGAACGTCGGCTGGACGCTTCCGATGTCGATCCGACCGCGGAGCCGCGTTGACCGGGGTCGACGTCTCCAGCTCCGTCTGCAGCGACGCGAACCAGTCGCCGGACACGCAGGAAACCGCCGCATTCTTGATCTTGCCGGCGACAAGGTCGGTTGAAGACGATCAGGAGCCAGCCGGCCCTGGACAAATTGGCCAACGCGGCGGAGGCGCCCGACCTTATGCACATGCATACACTCAATACGCTATTGCGTATAGACCGCGCAATCGGACGATGTCTGAATACGAAGCGTATTTCGCGCGCGTGACGCCCGTTAGTTGTAGCCGGATTTTTCAATAAGGCTCGCGTAGAGCAAATTTGTTTTGGCTTCCACTCGGAAGCAGGAAATTGAATATGAGGCCGCGTACCAGGCTCATTAAGGGTTTGCGATTGAGTCTCGACCATCTACGGGTCGGACGGGACGGAATTCTACTGGTTCACGGCAATTCGTCGAGCAAGGACGCATTCTCTCGACAGATAGCCGCGCTCACGCAAATCGGTCTAAGTGTCGTGGTCCCGGACCTTCCCGGGCACGGGGCGTCTGAACGTTCCAAGATGCCTCAGCGGACTTACAGCTTTCCAGGCTACGCGGAAGTCCTTCACTGTCTCATGGCGGAGCTCGGATACGACGCCTACCACGTCTTCGGCTGGTCGCTCGGAGGTCATATCGGGTTAGAAATGCTTAGCCGCTACGCTGCGGTGCGATCGCTTCTCTTGACCGGTACCCCTCCCGTGTCGCTCGATCCCGCCGGGATCGCTGCCGGCTTCAACTGGACACCATCGACGGCTCTTGCCGGCAAGCGCCACTTCTCAAACGATGACGTCGTCAGATACGTCGGTGCCATGATGGGCAGCCGACGGCCTTCGGCAGCGCAACTCCGCGCGGCGACCGCGACGGATGGGAACGCTCGGTTCTGGATGGTCCGCAACGGTATGTCGGGGGTCGGCGCGGACGAAGTGCGGACCGTGTCGTCGGACAGCAGGCCCCTCGCGATTGTACAGGGCATCGAAGACCCTTTCATCAATATCGGCTATCTGCTCGACCTTTCATACCGGAACATCTGGGGTGGTGCGCCCATAGTGGTCGACGGGGGACACGCGCCTCACTGGCAATCGCCGGCGATCTTCAACGGTTACATGCAAGCATTCTTCAACTCGGTAAACTGAACCTATTGGAGCGGGGGCACCATGGCCGCAACTATCGAGGACTTCATCGAACGAACACAAGACATAAGCTCCGAGCAACATCTGAAGCAGATATTTCTGTCCGCCGTGAGCGCGGCGGGCTATGAAAACGCCGTCTTCGCACGGGCTAAGAACAAGTCGCTGGTCTCGATACCCTGGAGCGAGTTTCCACCTGGATATTTGGACACGTACAAAGCCTCGCAATGGGATCGGCTAGATCCAGTCGTCCAACATGTCCAAGTGGCGCGCGGTCCGTTTCGTTGGCGCGACGCGCAAGGCGGGGTATTTTCGAGGGAGCAACAGGTCTTCTTCGAAGAATGCCGGGAACTGGGCGTTCATTCGGGCATCACCATCCCGATGCGCGGTCCGGGTCGCGAGACCGATCTCATCAGCCTTAGTTTCCGAGAGCGCGGCTCCATCGATCTGGACCGATCGGCGTACATCTACTCGCTCAGCATTCACTACTGGCTCAAATTTTGCGAACTCGCCGACCGGCGAATGCCGCCGGAGGTCGCATTGACCACGCAAGAAGTCGAGTGTCTGCGATGGTGCAAGGAAGGGAAAACGAACTGGGAAATCGGCGAAATACTTTCAATTTCGCAAAAGACCGTCGAATTTCATGTCGGCAACGCGATGCGGAAACTGGGAGCGGGAAATCGGATAACCGCGGTCATCATGGGAATCAAGACCGGCCTCATTGCGCTGTAGCTTCTGGATAGATGACTGCCGCGGCTTGAGCACCGTCCGGACGATATCGGCCAGACGGGCGAGAGTGGTCTTGAACAGGTCGAGGTCGATGTTGATAGGAGCCATGATCTTGAGGACCTCATCTCGGGGACCGCAGCACTCGATTACGATGCGACTCTGCGCCGCGAGATCTGCGGCCGCGATCGCATGATCGGGCGTGACGAACTCGAGTCCCCGCATCATACCCAATCCCTTCGACTTCAGCTGATCCGCAAATTCCTCCTGCAACGAACGGCACCAATCTTCGAGAAGAGCGCTTCTGTCCTCTATGGCCTTTTCGAATCCGCCGTCCCACAATTCGATCGCAGCATGTGCGGTCACAAATGCGAGGGAATTGCCTCGGAACGTGCCGTTGTGCTCGCCAGGAGACCAGACGTCGAATTCGGGCTTTACCAGCAATAGCGACATGGGAAACCCGTATCCGCTTATCGACTTTGCGAGACAGACCAAGTCGGGCACGATGCCGGCTCTCTCGAAGCTGAAGAACGTACCTGTGCGGCCACATCCCGCTTGGACGTCATCGACGATCAGCAGTGAGCCCAGATCCTTTGCGACGTCCGCGAGCGCGGCAAGCCAACCGTCCGACGCGACGTTCAGCCCGCCCTCCCCCTGCACCGTCTCGACTACGAACGCCGCAGGTGGATCGATTCCTCCCGAAAGATCTTTCGCCATCGCTCGAAAACGAAGGAGATCGTCGAGCCCGGCTCCGTGATAGCCATCATAAGGCAGCCGCACGACGCCATTGAGCGAACCACGCGCCGACCTTCGAACCGCCGAAGATGCCGTGGCCGACAGCGCCCCCAAGGAAACACCGTGAAAGGCGTTGGTGAAGGCCACGACGGTCTCACGCCCTGTGGCCTTGCGGGCGAGCTTCATGGCCGCCTCCACACAGTTCGCCCCTGTCGGCCCGGGAAACTGAACTTTGTAATCCAACTTCCTAGGCGTGAGAATCTGATCGTAAAGACCGTTCAGGAAGCGGTATTTCGCGATGGTATGAAAATCCAGCGCTGCGGCGATTCCGTCCTGCTGGATAAAATTGAGGGCGGCCGCCTTCAATCTCGGATGGTTGTGCCCATAGTTGAGCGCTCCGCAGGCGGACATGAAATCGACATACGACCGCCCCTCGTCGTCGATGATCACCGCACCGTTGGCCGATTTGAGCAGTGCCGGAAGCCGTCTACAGTACGAGCGGACCTCGGACTCGTGGCTCTCGAAGAAGGCGACGTGAGCTCCGAAAGCTGAGACGTTCTCGCTCATGCGCTCGTTCCTTCGGGCCACCGCTTCTCGGCGATGGCGATCAACCGCAACTTATCTCGGATCACGAGGATATCGTCTGCTATCTCCGCGTACCCTCTCTCTATCGCTACCCTACTCAGATATGTGAGCGCGTCGGCCATGTGGCAGGCCGCATCCTCGTCCGTGGCGCCAACGGTCCGCCCATCACTGCTCATGCGGCGGTCCTGCCGGCGACCTCGATCGGGCTGCCAGTCAGCACCGGAGAAATGATGCCAAATCTGTTGCAGTGAACCGATGGCCGAATCTTGTCGGTAGAGACAAAGAAAGCCCTTTCCATCTCGCCCTCGATGAGATGTGCCGGCCCCAACCACTGGATCCCCGATCGGATAAAGTGAGCCAACAGATGCTCGCGCGTGACGCCAATCATTCCGGAGCCGCCATGAAACGAGATGAACTCCTGAATGGCGCATAAAAGCTCGGGAAATATGCGTTGCCTGACGAACGGCGGGACCCCTTTGTCGACGCACACGCGCGTCACTTCGAATATTCCCGACGAGGACGGCATCTCGCCCTCGTCGATCAGATACGGCCAATAGCTCTGCAACATATAGGGTCTGGTCGTACGCAATAGCCGAGCAACGCCTCTCACCACTTTTTCGTTGTCGCGCCAAACGAGGTATGTCGCCGCCGGAGTGTCGAATTCATCGAATTCCAGGCCGTCCCAGGACGAGTGATCGAGCCTGCGGCGACGGACGAAGACCTCGAAGCGCAGACGAGCTTGCGAAGCGAAAGCGTCCTGGAAGTGATGCGCGGTTGCAACCGAGAACGCTTCGATCATGGGATGTCGCTCCTAAGGCCTACGATAAGCAAAGGGACACCACGAAAGCTACTGGGGGATTCCCTTGGGCAGGTGTCGTCATTCGTTCTCGGAGCATGGTCGAGCTGAGGTGGTTCCCGGCGGCGCAGTCGACCGGTCCGCGGCCGCAAACCGAGACGGGGCGGCACTTGCCGGGTTAGTAGGCGGCGAGCAAATTCGACGCCGAACGAAACTGAGTGAACTAGGAGTCCTCCTAGCTTGACGGCGGCAAGCTCAATTGGCTTGCATCGTCAGGGATCTATACACTTCGCGGCTGGGTAAGCGGGAGCAGGCTATGACCGAGACTGGGGTGGCTGGCGAAGAAACTGCCAAGATCAGCAATTTCGACAAAGTATACGACAGCGAATATCGCGAGATAAGATCAAACGCGCAGGCGAAAGGCGAAACGGCCTCCATCGAACATAAACCGACGACTGTTCACTTGATGATTGGCCTTGCCCTTTCCGGTGGAGGCGTCAGATCAGCTTCGTTCAGTCTCGGTGTTCTGCAGGCTTTGCACGCCGCAGGGAAATTCAGAGGAACCATTGATTACCTATCGACCGTATCGGGAGGGGGATATATCGGTACGTCGACGACGGTCTCCATGTCCTACAGCGGCGGACAGTTCCCCTTCGGGCGGACGGGTCACGATCCTGGAGAAACGGAAGAGACGGGCCACATACGGGACAATTCCCGCTACCTTCTGCAAAATGGAATCGGCTCGGCGATTTCGGCAGCCGTGATCTACCTTCGCGGCATCACCATGAATGCGATCGTCCTGATGCCGTTTCTGCTCGCGGCCGCCGCTGCCCTGATCCTGATGAACCCGGACACGAGGCGGCTCCTTTCGACGCCTGGTTGGCTGGAATTTCTACCCGTATCGATCCGCGCTAATGGTTGGGCTTTCACCTTTTTGGCGGCCTGCATATTGGCCGTCCTGCTCGTCATATACGCCATCGGCGTGTCCGTGTTTCCGATCCTGCGGAAGGAAAAGCGTCAAGCGATAGCAAAGGTCGCGGCCATCGTTCTCGCACTTCTGGCGCTCCCCCCGCTCCTCGAATTCCATTTTTGGATTCTCCGACACATGTTCGGAATGAGCCAGGCAGATGTCGTCGCGAATCCAGGCATTGCCACCTACAACAAAAGCCAAGCTCAGCCTGGCGGGTACTTCGAGAATATCTCGCGCGTGGTCACTTGGCTCACGCCGGTCGTCCTCGTGGTTCTTCCCTTCGTTAGACCGCTGGCGGAAAAAGCCATATCGGGTGCCGAAAGCGGCCTGATCGCCGTTGTCTCCAAGTGGACAAGTCGAATAATTCTATTCGTCGTGGCTGCTGTAGGTCCGCTCATCATCTGGCTGGCGCTCCTTCAGTTGGCTTATTGGGGTATCGGGGTCACGTCCTGCTCGGAGGCAGCGTTACCGTCATGCACGAGCTGGCATCATTCACCCGCGTTTCTCGCCTCGCTGTTCGAGCACGTAGGAGGGAGAGTTGTGTCCTCCGTCCATGGCTGGTCGGCGATCGTGTACGTCGGATTTGCCGCCGCCTTCCTGTTCTTCTGGCCATTTCTGAACGTGAATTCGAACTCGTTGCATCAGCTCTACCGCGACCGGCTCGGCAGTGCATTCCTCTTCCGGCGGACGGGAAGGTTCGACGCGGCCGGCAAGGCAGTGCTTGACGGCGCCGACGACCTGAAATTCAGCGAGGTCGTACCCGGCGCAGGTCCTTATCACATCATCAACACCGCACTGAACGTGCCGGGATCGAGCTTCGCCAACAAACGTGGCAGAAATGCTGATTTCTTCTCGTTCACAAGGCAGTTCGTGGGAAGCGAAGCGACGGGATACGTTCCCACTGATCTCGTCGAGACAGTTACCGACGGCCTGAATATCGGGACTGCCATGGCGATATCTGGAGCCGCTGCCGCTCCGAATATGGGCATGGCGTCCATGCGCCCGCTGTCCCCGACCATCGCGTTGTTGAATGTCAGGCTTGGAAGATGGCTCCGTCATCCGGCCGACATTGCCAACCTGGCAAAAGCGCGTTCGTTTACAAAGTGGTGGCTGGGAAAGCCTGGGCCCACTTATTTACTCAGGGAGGCATTCTTCAAGTCGGGGGCGACCGTCAGCGAAACGGGCAAACCCAGCGAGAACGGAGGCCACCCGAAGAGTGCCGGCTTTGTCTTCCTCACGGATGGCGGCCATATAGAAAATCTGGGCATCTACGAACTTTTGCGGAGGCGGTGCGAAACGATCATCGCCGTCGACGGCGAGGCCGATGAAGAAATGACGGCTTCATCCTTGGTCCAAGTCCAGCGCTTCGCGAGAATCGATCTCGGCACGATCATCACGATGGAATGGCAACCAATTTCCGAACGCTCTCGCCTCGTGTCGCAAAAGATCAAGGCCGGAGAAAGAAGCCCGCAGGCAGGCCCTCACGTGGCTCTTGGCCTCATCGACTATCCACCTCCGCCGAACTCTCAGGCCGTCGCTAAGATCGGCGCGACCTCGAACGAGCAGGAGCCGGAGAGGCAAAAGGGCGTGCTGATCTATATCAAAGCATCTCTTAGCGGGGACGAGAACGACTATGTAGCGGCCTACAAGGCCGCAAATCCGACTTTCCCGCACGAGACAACGATGGACCAGCTATTCACCGAAGAGCAGCTGGAGTGCTACAGGGCTCTAGGCGAGCACGTCGGGCGTCGAATGATTTCCGGAGAAGACAAAGTGTCGGTGGCGAGCGGTAGCAAAGATTTGCTTCTGAGGCTCGCACGACGAACCTTCCCGAACATCGATGCATGAAGTCCCTTGTCATTGGTTTGATCTGATTGTCGGCCCCTGCTTCTCGTCAGGTGGCGCGCCAAGGCTAGATTGCTGGTTTGGAGCCTGAGACTCGTTTCTGCTGTGTTCGCCGTCGATGGCGCGCCAGTCTCCGCCGGTTTCCTGTGATCGATAATCTGGCGACACGCGTTTTCGGCGCGGCCACGCTATGGGAATTCACCGGATCGAGGCGCGTTATCGTATGAGGTTCGATACCTAAGCCCTTGCTCTCCATGAATTCGACGACCGATCGCCCTTTATCGGTTATCGCCCAACCTCCATCCCGCCTCACGACGAGTCCTTGTGAGAATATGTCGAGAGGCGCGACTCGCGAGGCCAGTCTCTTGGTACGTTCGGCCCAATCGCTGCCGCTGGTAGCCAATATTGCCATATCGCGCTTGAGTTCGGTAAGAGATGCCAAGCCCCCTGGGTAGCTCACTAGAATTTTGAGCACCGCTACTTGGAAATTCAACGAACAGCCTCGAATCGCGCGAACGCGATCGCGACGCGCTTTGAAGTTTTCCAATTATCGCAACCAATTGTCGGTTCTACAAGATAACGTGCGAGTGAACCCCGTGGAACCGGACCAAGCCTTTCGCCGACAGGCAGGCATCGAGCGCGAACTCGGCGGGCCGTATGGCTTGAGGAGAGCGGCATCGGCAACACATGTTTCCACGAGAGCCACATTCGATTGACTCACCCGCCTCCACTCCGCAGGCACAGACTGCCGCAGCGAGACCGCCCGCGACCAGGGCGGCATATGGAAGCCCGGTAACAATTGCCGGGAGGCAACATCCCCGCGGCAAAATCTTCCCGAACTCCGAGGGTACGGAGCGCAATTTCGAAAGCTGCTGGTGATTCGGCTACGCGCGTTCGTGGCACGCGCATTGCTCCATAAATACAAGCAGTGCGATGAGCCTTTGTCATGCAAGTCACCTCCGGCGTCTCTTCTTATTCCTACTCGGCCAGCAAGTCCGTAGGAGGCACAAACCCCGATAGTTCAACGAGCAACACAACAGCGGCGGGACACTCGGCGACCTCCTCGGAGGTGGTCGATTCGATATCGGCGAAAGATACCGTCGTGCAGTATTTCCTGAAGTACGCGAAGATGAACCCATTCGAACGGATTCGGGCGAACATCCTGAAGAGTATGGGGCTTAGCGAAGAGTCTTTGGCGAGCATGTCCCCGGAGCAGAAGGCCGCTGTAGAAGACAAGATAAAACAGGCAATCGAGGAGGCGCTTAAAAAGGCAAGGCGCCAAGCCGGGAAGTGTCGTGGACGTCTCAGCCTGAACTTCGGTGCTTCAGCGATTTCGCGGCCGATTGGCTAACGACGCCGAGGTTGCTACAGCCAGCTCCACCCAGTTCCGCCATCGTCGGCGCTCTCGCATCGCCTCTCCCGCGATGTTGCGCGGCCAGAATATTCTCGAGAAATGCGCTGATATTCTCTCGCAGACGCTTGGATTGCGCTCCGAGGTCTTCAGCCGCCTCTCCAACTTCGTCAGAAGCCCGACCCGTAGCTTTCGCACCTGTGTTTACGCCGTTTACGCTTTCAGCGAGTTCCTTCGCGCCGAGGACCACCTGTTGGGTATTTCGGCTGATCTCCTGCGTGGCAGCCCCTTGCTCTTCGACCGCAGCGGCGATGGCGGTCGCCACTTCGCTCACTGTTGAAATGGTTACGCCGATACCCGATTCAACATTTGTTTCCCCCGATCCCGCTCCTCAAGTTCGTCGATGCGGGTAAAAGACCTGTTGCTTTTTCTTTTGAAGCTACATGCTATGGTCTTAAATTGGTAGTAGTAGGAAGGCGGAGAGCCGAGTGAAATTAGCCAAGCCGATGATAGACCTCGGCCTATCGACCAATAACCTCGAGCCCATGGTGGAATTCTGGGCGCACGAGGTCGGCCTTCGGCTGGACCACGTCTTGCCGGTACGCAGGGGACAGAAGCAGTATCGGTACGACGCGGGCGGCTCGGTCATAAAGGTCAATCACCACCACGATCCATTGCCGAATGCCGCCCCTTCGGGATATCGAGAACTCCTCATCGCAAGAGCCGATCTCGAACGGACGAGGCAATTGACCGATCCGGATGGCAACCGCGTCTCATTGGTACCTACCGCTTTTGCAGAATTTGAACAGATAGCGATCCGAGTCCATGTAAGTAGCATTGAGGCGCATCGACGCTTCTATGCTGACGTTCTAGGGTTCGCGGAATTTCGGGTCGCCGACGGGATCGGCTTCCGTGCCGGAAGCACAAGTCTCTTTCTGAATCAGCGAGGAAACGTCGCGCAGGATCCAGGAATTCGAGGCAGAGGCTGGCGCTATATCACGCTGCAGGTTTTCAAGGTCGACGAGGCCCATTCGTTCGCGCTTTCCGCTGGTGCCCGGGAAGGCCTGCCACCTACTACTTTAGGGACGACTGCGCGGATCTCCATGATTCTTGATCCCGATGGGAATTGGATCGAGCTGTCTCAGCGAGCTTCGATCGTCGGAAGACTCGATTGATCGGCTCCTATCCACTTCCTCAATGCAGCGTTCGAGATGGGTTGGTGTCGGCCGGCGCCCAGGCTCGCATCAGGATTGCCGAAAGTCCATTTGGCTTAGGCGCTATCGAGGACCAGAGCAGCAAGCAGGCCACCCGCAACTAGCTTCAACTCTTCGATATTGTCTGGAAGCTCCGCCGGAGCTGGGGCGTCTTCGGTCATTCGCTTGTAGACTCAAGAGCGGTGACACTCCGTTCTAATCATACTTTAAATGAAGACGTTTGGAGTTCGCGCGGCGGCGACGTTGCAAATGGAAAGCATCCTTCGACGAGATCCGTCGACGAAGCGTTGCAACTCGACGTCCCTACTCGCCTGGTTACACGCCAAAACCGTCGCCTTCGTCAGGAGCCACTGATTGAGAAGGAGCGACTGCCAAGTCCACGCGAGTGGACTTGGCTTTTCGCGTCGAACGAAGCATGCGCGAAGATCACGCTTCAAGCTTGGCGTCCAAGGTGATCTCCGTGTTGAAGAGCTTGGAGATCGGGCAATTTGCCTTGGCACCGGCTGCGATCTTGGCGAAGTCAGCCTCGCTGATCCCCGGAATCTTGGCCGACAACGTCAGCGCCGATTTACTGATCTTGAAGCCCTCGCCATCCTTTGCGATCGTAACCGCCGCGTCGGTCTTGAGAGTTCCATCCTTGTAACCCGCTTGCGCCAAGGCGAAGCTGAGCGCCATCGTGAAACATGATGCATGAGCGGCGGCGGCGAGTTCTTCGGGATTGGTGCCGCGGGCATCGCCAAATCGCGTATTGAAATCGTACGCTTGGTCCTTGAGTACGCTCGACTCGGTGGAGACGTGCCCCTTTCCGGTTGGTCCAAGTCCTTCGTAACGTGCGGAAGCGGTTCGCGTAGGCATCACAATCTCCTGGCTCTGACGGTTGATCTGGAACGGCGGCTCTATCACACTCTCAGGCAAACCGCCTGACTTCGCGACCGAAATCCCTGCACTCGCGTGAATGTGACAGCACCGATCAAGCTTGCTAAGCGACCAATCAAGCCTTACGATTGTCAGGTTTAATGTGGCACCTGTCGAGCCGGCACACCTGCCAAGCGGCAGGCCCAGCGACATAGCCAATTGGGCGGAGGAAGAGAAATGGATACGGAAATTCCCGGTAAGGCGCTTCAAATAAGCTCGTTGATTACCGCAGGCAGCGAACTTATTCTCTCCCTCAAGCCCGCAATCGTGCGCGCTCCCGCCCACGACGAAGTTCTCGTTCGTGTAGATGCTGCACCACTGAATCCATCGGACATCGGCCTCCTCTTCGGACCCGCGGACGTTAGCAAGGTCACCGTAGAAGAAGGCGCCTCTGCTGTGACGTTGAGAGCCCCGGTTGCGCCGACCGCGCTCCAGGCCGTTAAAGGCCGCCTCGACAACCCCCAACTCGTAGGCCACGAAGGAGCGGGAGTGGTGGTCGCGGCAGGGCGGTCCGAACCGGCGCAGGCGCTGCTTGGAAAGCTCGTCTCCGTCGCTGGAAGCGGGTTGTACGCACAGTACCAACTGGCGAAAGCGGAGAATTGCATAGCATTCCCTCAGGGCACGAAAGCGGAGGACGCGGCGTCCGCTTTCGTCAACCCTCTTACTGCGCTCGGCATGGTCCAGACAATGAAGCGCGAAGGGCACACGGCTATCGTTCATACCGCAGCCGCATCGAACCTCGGCCAGATGTTGAACAAGATCTGCCAGAAGGACGGGATTCTTTTGGCCAATGTCGTAAGAAACGAGAGCCAAGTGGCTCTGCTCAAAGAATTGGGGGCGCGCTACATTTGCGACTCCAGTCGTCCTACGTTCGCTGCTGAGCTTACCGAAATGATCGCCGCCATCGGCGCAACGATCGCTTTCGACGCCATCGGGGGCGGGAAGTTGGCGGGACAGATCCTGCTTGCCATGGAGAACGCCATTCAACAGAAGAGCGGCGCATATAGCCGCTATGGTTCGAATGTGCATAAGCAGGCGTACATCTACGGCGGATTGAGCCCCGGACCTGTCGAGATCGACCGCGGCGTCGGAATGGCCTGGGGGGCGGGCGGATGGCTGCTCTTCAGCTACCTCGAGAAGATCGGTGCCGAAGAGACCAGCAAGCTGAGGGAGCGCGTCGTCGCGGAAATCGGGACGACCTTCAAGAGCTCCTACGCCGAATCCATATCGCTCCGGGATATGCTCCGACCCGAAGTAATAGCCAAGTATTATCGCCGCGGCACGGGCGAAAAGTATCTCGTCGTGCCTAGTGCTCCGACATGAGATTTGGGGCTATCGTGGGTCCAGCGCGTTGGTTGTGATCAACTGAACTGTTTGGCCACTTCATCGAGGATCTCGCGCGATAGCGTTTCGTCGTCCACAGCCCTGGCCAGAAGCAGAGCTCCGACGAGCGAAGCGGTCATCCGGATCGCTTCGCTTCGGGCGCGAGCCTTGTTCCAAGGAAAGTGCGATGCGATGGCCGAGATAAATGCTCTCACGTATCGCGTCATGCTTGGCTGCACCGAAGGCTCGCGAGCTATCTCGGCAGCAAGCGAAGACAGCAGGCAACCTCGATCGGGCGCGTCTCTGTTGCTCAAGCTAAGGTAATTCGCGGCAAACTGTTTCCGGCCTGCGATAGAGGGGGCTGCACCCTCTATCTGCTTGACTGCAAGGCCCGCCACATGGTCCACGCACTCGCTGAGCAACGCGTCACGCGACGCGAAGTGGTTATAGAACGACCCATGCGTCAGCTCTGCCGCGCGCATGACGTCTCCGATGGAGACGCCGGAAAAACCGCTCCTCCTGAAGAGCCGCGACGCTCTCTGCACTATCTTCTGATGTTTTCTGGCCGTCTCTGCCGGCGGGAAGCGAACCATATGTCGTCCTTGTTCGAATAGATTGCCGATCGCAGATCAATCGGCGGAGTAGCAAGCCGTTGTCATTGGCTAGTCGAGTTACCCACCTTCTTCGGAACGCGCTTCGTTTCGGCCGCGATCGCCGACATTTTGCAGATGCGGTCGGCATAATCCGAATTAAAGCTGATCAGGTCATACAAGCCCGCACGCAAACCCATGAAAGCCACAATTCCCTCCTTTTTCGCCTGCTCCAGGAATTGACGCGTGCGTTCTTTGTCGACGCTTAAGAACCAACTCTCGTCGTAGTCGGGGTGTTGGGGTAGCGATCCAAGCACCGAAGCGTATCCCTTCAGCAGCTCCTGAGGTACCGTCGCACGGTCTGCGGTGATCCTGGCGAGTCTCAAGTAGCCGAGTTGAGCGAACTTTTGGCTGATTTCGGAATAGGATTGCGACCGGGTCTGATATTCGTTAGCTAGTCCGGCAGCGACAACGGCCCCTTCCAACGCCTCCTTTGCGGCCCGTTTATCAGTTTGAGACCGCTCTTTCGACAGCCGTAGCCACACGCGTAGGCGCTGATTTTCGGGCACGGTATCGATCGCCTTCTCGAGTTTGGCTACGATTTGATCATGACGGTCGCCAAACCCGATTTGAGGCAACGTCTCCGCGAACGACAAAGTATCCTCTATTTTTGTCGCGTCGTCGAATTTCTCATCTCGGATCGCATCGATGAGTTCGCCCGCCAGGCGTTTGGCCTCCGTTTCGTCACCGGCGGCGACCAGAGCCTTGATGACCAAACCATAGTCTCTCATGGAGGAGGAAACATGGCTGAAAAATCTCGCTCGGTAATCCGCATAGATGGCTGCGCCTTCGAAGGCACTGCGAGCCTCTTCGGGTTTGTTCGAATCCGCTAAGATCCTTCCAGCATCGAACATTTGTTCCGGAGGCAACGTTCCGTCGGCTTTAAGCAGACGCTCGACCTCGGCGCTCGCCGCGGCAAGATCTCCATTCAAGACGTGAGTTCGAGCTAAACTCAACCTATCTTCCGTCGTCAGCTTGTCGTCGGGAGCGATCAAGGCCGCGGCCTTCTGACTTGCGGATTGCAATCCCATAGATCGCAACGTTCGCGCAACCCTCAGCCAGACCTCCGGTCGGGAGGCGGCATTCGTTTCACACATTTCAAGAATACGTCTGGCTCTGTCTGCTTCGTTGGCCGCCATGAAGACATTCACATAATTCGCGACATCGTAGCAAGGCAAGTCGTCCTTCGCATCGACTGCAATCTTGCGAGTGGCATCCGACAAGCGATCGTCCAGATGACGAACCGCTAGGACCGAAGCGAGCGCTAAATAGCCACCATTTCTGTCGCGCCTCAAAGTGCGCTTCTGGATGAGGTCGGAAACTTCAGCGAGAAAGGATTCGATGGTTTTGGAACGCTCGGGAGCGGCTCGGATAAAATCCAGAAGCAGATCCGCTCTAGAAATCGGCTTACTTTGCGTATCGGCTATTTTGGTCAACGTGTTGAAGGACGCGACGTCTTCTTTCGAGGCGTAGCTCACTGCAAGCGATCGGCTCGCCATGACGAAAGCATTTGGCTCGCGGATCTTCTCAAGCATGTCGATCGGGTTCTTTAGGCGTCCCGCCCTATACAAGCCGCCGAGCACCGCTCCAGCCGCATCGTTACCGTGAATGTTCAGAAGTTCACCATTTTCCACGGCGACAACTATGCCGTCGATCTGGGCGCGGTCGGTGAACGGTGCGACGAATGCGCGGAAGGAGCTTATAGTTGCGATCGCCAAGAGCAACGCAAACGCCGCCGCGGCGAGGGAGCCGGCGATGCTGAGCGCCACTGGCCTGGATCGGGGTGGAACATCGCCTGTTGCGTCTGCGGTCGCACCGTTCGCGAGCCATTCTTCAAGCCGCGGTTCGACTAAAGAGGCCGGCTTGCCCATGTATGGCTCGAAAGACGAGATCCTAAGGGCGATGATATCCAGGATTTGCGGGTCGGCGAAGTACGAATTGTGCAGCAATTCGGCCCAGCTCATTCTCGCTTTAAGCTCGGCGACGAAACTGTTCGCGTCCTGAGAGAGGTAGGCTGTACCGAGCAGCGGCCGTATGCTCGATATTGTCGTTACGGATGCGGCATTGCAACGCTCGGTCATCCGGTCGGAAATGGTGTCCGGAATCGCTCCCCACGCGACCTTGAAGGGAGAACGGCCGACACGGCCAAGCTCCCGTCCCAACAGGTTGGTTCCCTGGATTCTGCGGGTGATCCGCAACCATACCAGTTCGTCGAGCGCTCGCGCGAGAAGCCAGAAGTATCTCGGAGCGAGGTTTGGGGCTTTGCCCAGCGTTGACGCTAACCCTCCTATCGGCTCATCGTTCGGGTGCCAGAGACCTAGCCACCGGTCGGCGAAGATTCTTTGCGCCTTCGCAGTAAGCTCCTCTTCTCGCCGCGAGTGCCTCCAGTCCAACCATGGACGGACGCAAAGACAGGCCAAACTTGCGGCAAAGGCGCCAAGCAGGATGAGCAGGCCAACGAAGATGGCCGAATACAATCCGATCGAGATGTCCCCGGTGTTGCCGTTCAGATAGCCGCCAACCTCCGCGAGCACCATGCCGCTGGCGGCGAAGACGGCCGTGGTCGCTAGAATCAAGGGGATGTTGATTCCGGACGAGGCGAAACTCAAGAAAGGAGTTCCGACCGTAGTCCAGCTGCGTAGGCATCTCAGATCTTCGCCGGCCGCAGCAGCAATTCGCAGGGCATGAAGAATGACCGAACCACCGTGGCTGTGGCCGATCAGGTGATAGGGTTGCCCCGCTGCTTCCAGCCGTCGCAAACGTCCGAGAAGATCGACACCGCCCGTTCGGCGATCACGCTCCCAATTCTCGCCGGACCAGTGGTACGGCCTTTCCAGGCCGACTTCGGGGAGACGGGTTTGAAGTGCGTTGGCGAAATCACTGCCTAATTGCCACCATCGCCGTCCTTGGTCGGAGGCGTCCGCGGCCGCCGTACCATGAATGCAGATTACCTTGCCCACGGAGGGTAATTCTTTCGCTCGCTCCGCCTGCCCCATATCCATGCCTCACCTGGTAGAGCACTTTGCCGCCGCTTTTCGCCTGAGATTTGATAGCCTCTTCACGATAGGTGACATGTTGTTGACCGACAACCCGGACAAACAGCGTTACAGGCTTTCCGGGAGGGTGGGCGAGCTGTACATTCGGACTCGGAAGCGCACGGTGTTTGGCCTCACGACCGGTGGAGGCGGGCATAGACCGAGCCGGCCAACAGAGCACTCATGAAGCTGGTCTCTATACCGGACTATCCGATCCCGGACGGCGCAAACGTCGGCTGGATAAGGGCATCAGACGGCGTTGAACTGCGTTTTGCGCGATGGCCAGGGCCGATCGCGGCGCGAGGCACTGTCGTCCTTCTCCAGGGAAGGGCCGAGTTCATCGAAAAGTACTTCGAAGTCGTGGGCGAGCTCATCAGTCGAGGCTTTGGAGTCATTACGTTCGATTGGCGGGGTCAAGGTCTGTCCGACAGGCTCCTGCCGGATAAGCGTAAAGGCTACATAGAGGACTTCGCCCAGTACGATCTCGACTTCCACAGCATTTTCGAGCAGGTCGTCCAGCCTGGTTGTCGTCCGCCTTATCTTGGCTTGGCTCACTCGACGGGCGCGGCGATGCTGCTACGAGCAGTCGCGCGAAGGAGCGTGCCGATCGATAGCCTGATCCTCACCTCGCCGATGATCGGCTTACCCTTTCTGAGCGAGTCGGGCCTTGCGCGAATTGCGCTGCGATCATTGGTCAGCGCGGGATTCGGAACTAAGTATGTTCCTGGAGGACATGCTGACATCATGGATTCGAGGCCATTTGCCGGCAACAAGCGAACGTCCGATCAGGGTCGCTACGCACGTTGCGCACGTCTCGTAGCGGCGCAGCCGGATCTTGGATTGGGTTCACCGACGATCGGATGGACCGCCGCCGCCGCGGAAGCCACTCATGAGTTTGCGGATCCGGATTTCCCAAAGCGGATCGTGGCCCGTTCCCTTGTCATTGCTCCAGGCCGCGATCAGATCGTAAGTCCTGCCGCGAGCCGCGCATTCACGGAAAGGTCCAATTCCAGCAAATACGTCATTGTGGCAAACTCCATGCACGAGTTGCTCATGGAGCGCGACGAATTTCGATCGCAGTTCTGGGCAGCGTTCGATTCATTTTGGACTTAATCGTCAGCCGGCCTTTGTCCCGACTTTCGGGTCCACAGCCTTAGCTTCCTTGTCGGCAGGATGGACATATCCAAACTCGCGCGTCTCGGCCACGAAAGTAGACTTTACGGTTGCCTTGCGGCCGCCCTTGTTTCGATCGTCATCTGGGTCTCGCCTGAAGACGAACAAGGAAGCAAAGACCCCAACAGCAAGCGTCCCTATCAAGCAAGTCCCCATGAACCCAAACATGCGTGCAATCAATTCTTGCGCTTCGGGCCATAGCCAAAACCAAGCGCCCGAGAGTCCAAATGGAAGACGGTCGATGATATTGGTCCGGGCGCCTTCCTCGACCCACACCCAGAATTCGCGCACGTAGGTCATGATCCACTTCGGGAGGTTCTTCGAGGCCCAAGGAACGAAGAGAGCGCCCATGACACCAATCAGAAGGTAGACGCCGACCCACTGATAGGCGCCTCGCCACCAGCGTCTGTAATGTTGGCCGTCATACGGCTCGAACCAACGGTTCCGCGGCGCCGCTGGTGCTTGGAACGTCGATCCTGTCGTAAGCCAGTTCACAACGGCGTCGCCGAGATCTTTGGGCCCGTGATTAGCCAGGTTCAGATACCTCAGATGCGAATAGAGAAGGCCCCAATGCGCTGCGAACCCGATGTTTCGGGCTCGGGGTACATGCGCTTCCTCGATTTCATCGCCCGGCTTAAAGGCCCTCAAGATGCCGGAGACAGGATCGACAGGGTCGTAGATGTTGATCCACTCCGACCCTTTCGGAAAATGTTTCTCGGAGCTATTGACCGGAACCCGAGCAGGCCAAATCGCGGCAAACTTCTCAAGTGGGCTCCCGTAAGTGAGAAGTCCTCTGAAATTCTTCAAAAGTAGGTGGCGGAAAACCACATCGTCCGGTCCAAGCCAAACAGGCCTGCCTGGTATGGGCGACGTCAATCCGTTGGCCACAGAGGGAGCCCGACTGTCGAAGTATCCAACCCCTTGAAGGAGGGGGTCATTGCGGTCTCCCGCCAAGTTTCGCATCTTCAATACGGCCCAGCGCTTCTTGCCGAGATAGTTCGCCATCATCTCTCCCGGCTCCATGAGACCGTTAAAAGCGACCACGGACCCGAGACTGTGGGCAAGAACGTACCACCTGTCGTAGGACGGCTTTTGAAGAGCTACGTCCGCCAGCACTTCGATCATTCGCCGTCTGACGGATACGCGAGGCGGCTCCTCCATCGTATCGAGGAAATCGCTTTCCTTGTTGAACAAGAGCGCGGCGCCATACCGTCGACGCTGATTGTAGAGCTTGACGCCAGAAACGTAGTTCACGATCGTCTGCAGGAAATCAGGCGCATTGAGATTGAGTAATCGCTTTGCCAGGACCACAAGGAGCCCGAGTGGAAAGGCCGCCATCAGGAAAAGGGAACTCACTGCGAACAGCTCGAGGCGCACGATAATCTTGCGCCTACGGCCGAGCCCGGGGACTTCAGGGTCCTTCATCGCCTCGAAGCCGGACGATGTCGACCCGTCCTTGCGTGGATAGAGCCAGACGGAAAGACCCCACAACCAGAACCTTAGCTGCTTCGCGATCGAGTAGGGCTCGTTGACGTCGGCCCACCACACTTCATGTAGAAAAAACTCGCGATATCTTCCGCCTTCCCTAACCGCTATTCGAACCGAAGGGCTAGAAGCCCATGTGTTTTGCTCGGACCGGTAGGATCCACCCGGACTGCTCAAGATGTCGACGGTTACCTCGGCACCGGGCCGTCGTCTCATGGCATCGACGAGAAGCCGCCCGTGACCTTCGAGGTGTTCAAACCGCTTCTGCTCGCCAATACCGTGAACGAGCACAACGCCGATACGCTCAATAGCTCCGATCATGACACCTCACCCCGTGAGCGCGATCGATTGGAATAGGGAATATTGCGCAGATGATTTTCGACAACGGCCCTAAAGTAACATTTCGAACTTCGCCCGAAAACTGATAAATACCTTAAGTTGCGAACGACATTCACTCTGTCAGGACGCGCCATGAATGATCCGACATGCTTCGTCACGTTGGTGCATGGGACTTGGGCTCGGCGGGCAGCCTGGGTAAAGGATGATGCTGTCTTCCAATTCCGGCTGCGTGAAGCGACCGGAATGGATCTCCATCTCCATTCTTTCGAATGGTCAGGCAGAAACCGCCAGGGTGCCCGTCTGAAAGACGCGGGCCGACTTGCCGAACACCTCAAACGGCAGGCTTCGGACAACCCGGGGGCTGCGCATTTCGTCATCGGCCACAGCCACGGGGGTAGTGTCGCCCTCTATGCGATGCTGCAGGATGATCTATCCGAAAGCATAGACGGAATAGTCTGCCTGTCTACTCCATTCATATCGGTGCGCGAGCGCCTTTTCGGCACACTGCTTTGGATGCCGACAACGATGGCTATCTGCATCGGTGCGGCTTTGGCGTTGGTAGCCGCATGGGCGATCATGCTCGTCGAAGCGACGGACGCTCCTCCCTCGATCCTAATTCCCTTGAGTGGCATCCTCTTGTCCCTCCCGTATTTTGTGCATTGGATCTTTTGGGGCACCCCAGAGTTCGAATGCGAGCGGGCTTTCAGAGCCAAGTTGATCGACCGATATCGTCTGCCTAAACTAAGCGAAAACCAGCTCCTCATAGTGCGGCTTGCGGGCGACGAAGCATCCGCTGGGCTTGCCGCCGCCCAATTCGTTAGCCGCCTCAGTACGCTTGCGTCCGGTGCGCCTCACGATGTCGCCCACGCTGGGATTTCCCGCCTTAAGGCATATGGCAAAGGAGACGCAACGCGTCACTGGATCGCGAAGACTCTCGCCGAACTCCTCAGTTTGGGACTTCAGATATTGATCTTCGTCGGCGGCGCGATCGCTGCAGTGTTTATGATCCCCGTCTGCGTGCTCCTCATCCCATTCGGAGCAGACGCGGCTCTACTGGGGCCCTTCTTGGACCTTTCTGTTGAAGTTGCCCCACCCGGGTCGTGGACAATAAAGCAATTCGAGCCCTCGCGGCGCACGGGCGGTTCCTATCACAGCCGGGTCTATGGAGACCCTCGTGTGCTCAAAGTGATCGGACATTGGATAAGGCAACGAGCTGTGGCCAAGACCACGGATTAATCCCCTATTTCTGACCAATCGGCGGTGTTCCTGCCTTACCGGTGCTGCCCGGCTTGGTCGATTCCTCACTCGAAGCGTGCTTCTCTCCGCTTGCTGCTGCTGCTGCGGTCGGGAGCGGCGAACGATCTTTCCATCAATCTGCCGCAAAAGGTGGTGGTCAGGAGCGGGTTAACGACGCCTGCGCTCAATCGTGTGGGGTCGTGCGCATTTAGGCGGGACACGAGCAGAGCCGTGCTGGCAGCATCCTTTGCGGTGAACGTAGCGGCATTCGTCGTGCCCGTTCCAGGGAGAGCAACGAGAAGATTTCCGTGTTGGCTCAAGATTAGAGCGTAGGCATCGTGACCGATGATTCCGTTTACGTACATTTGGCAAGCCGCATAGAGGCCGTCCCGGAGAGCAAGCACGCCTGCCGTTCTCCCTGCCAGCGCAGTCACCGTCTCGCTGCTGCTGTAACTTGCGTTGCCGGACCCGCTGGGGCCCCAAGGATAACTTACGTTGGCGGCGATGGCGGCGGACTGCGAGATGGCAATAGCAACATCGGGAGAAGGGTCGGGGCAGAGCGTGGGTAGGACACCATCGCCTCGAATGCGCCTCGGCCGTTCGGCGATGAAGCGCGTCGCTGGGCCAGTCAACAGCGCGTTCGCATCTCCCAGGGCATACTTGTCCGCCTTCGTATTGGGATTCCCGCAGTTCGCGGCAAAAAGCCAAAGCAATATGATTGCACCGAGACACGTGGTGCTACCCCCACGATCGCATCACGCCAATGATTCAAAGTCTTGCACCCGTACGAAATGTCGAGGGCTGAGAGAACAGCGTCAAGCTAGGGCTCACCCTAGGTTCGCCGCCCGCTTCCAACACCTCCTAAAGATGTCACCGCGTTCTATAACCCGTAGTGCGCTGCCTGAAGCGCGGGATTGGCCGGCGTCTCGGGCTTCAAAGTTTGTCGAAGACGGATCCCATTCGCGGGCTGAACAATCTGTCGTAGGTCTTCAACAGGAAGTCGTCGGTCATGCCCGCGACGTAGTCGCAGATTACGCGCACGTCTTCCTTCGGCGCATAACGAGCATAGACGTCCGACGGAAGGAGTTGTTTGGGATCCGATTGAAACGCTTCGAAGACCGAGACCACAAGCTTCTGTCCCTTGTACTCCAAGTGCTGGACGTTCGCGCTAAAGATGACTTTCTTCTCGATGAGATCCTGCAAGGCATCCAGGAATTTGCGTTGCGGTGCCTTGATGCGCGCACGATATCTGACGAGAGGCTCGGAAAATTGGTCGAGCGTCACGATCTCGATGTTGGTCACGAAGTGGTGCACCAGACGACCGATAAACCGCTTTCGCCAATTGCCGCCAGAGAACAGCTTCGAGACGAAATAGCCGTACACGTCGTTGCCGCACTCCTTGTCGTATTTGAGCTTCAGGGACTCCAGAAAGGCGGCGCTCGCCTCCTCGCTAACGTGCTCGCGGAAGTCTCGCTCGTCGACCAACCCGAGCGCGACCGCGTCCTCGAGGTCATGAACGCCGTAGGCGATATCGTCCGACTGATCCATGATGCTGCAATCGAACGACTTATGCCGCGCCTTGCCGTGCTTACCCGCAATCGGATCGAACTCTTGAAACAACACGCGATCGCCTGGTGCCAACGGCCGGAGGATCCAGTCGACCACGTCTCTTTCGGAATCGAAGTAGCATTTGGGCGGTTTGCAGCTGGCCCGATCGAGAATCCGGATCGAAGTCGCCCTCTCGTCGAGCGTAGGCTTGATCTCTCCGTTCGAAACCTTCGAAAACGGCACAGGATATTTGAGGATGGCGAGCAAGGATCGGCGCGTGAGATCGGCTCCCTCCTCGTGCGAAAAGTTCTCAAGCCTCGCAAGGATTCGTAAAGTTTGCCCGTTGCCTTCGAAGCCGCCGGCGCTCCGCATGCAATAGTTCAGCGCCACTTCCCCGCCGTGTCCGAAGGGTGGGTGCCCAAGGTCGTGGCAGAAACCCGAGGCCTGGATGAGGCTCAACGGCGGCAGGTGCGGGATGGCCGGATGATCGGGATAGGTCTTGGCTAGTTGGCGGCTGACCCCACCCGCGATCTGGGCGACTTCGAGCGAATGGGTCAGCCGGGTGCGGTAGAAATCACTGTCGCCGAGATTGAGAATCTGGGTCTTGCCCTGAAGGCGCCTGAACGATCCCGAGTGGACGACCCGGCCGTAGTCGATGTCGAACTCGCCTCTGGCATCTTCCTGTTGCTGACCCCAGGGACTGCGGCGCGCCAACCAAGCGTCACTCATGATTCACCTTCCAGAGCGCTGACCGTCCGCAAGCATCGGACACTCCCCTCTAGGAGGTAAAAGGCACTTTTGCCAAGTCTTTGAGGGAACGAGCTTTTTATTTGTGCGGGTGGCGCCGCGGAAGCGAAATTTGGTGGTACTAAGCGTGGTACCAAGCTTTTTCGGCGATGAGATATCGCCAAAAAAGCTATTACTTTCAATGGTAGCGGGAGAGGGACTCGAACCCCCGACCCCAGGATTATGATTCCCGTGCTCTAACCAGCTGAGCTACCCCGCCACAGGGTCGCGAGGGCCGAAACATGCCGATCTCGCGAACGCGCGGCATATAAGGAAGGGGGCGGCGGGCTGTCAATCCGCCTTCGCCACGGCTTCGGCGCGACAAGGCGTGGGAGGGTGGAAAAGTTAGAGATTTCGGAGCCGAATTCACCCCTTTTCCGCACCAGACTCGTGGAGAGTCCCCTCACCCGAAATTCGCGCTTTGCGCGGATTTCGCCTCTCCCCGCGGGCGGGGAGAGGCGAAGGAAGAACGGCCCTATTTCGGCCGCACCGTCGGGTCGCCGCCGGGGCTGCCGGGGGGCGGGATGACGGGCATGGCGCCGTTCGTGCTGGGCGCCGGGGCGTGCATCTCGGGGTCGACGCCGGAGGGCGGGCAGAGCACGCCGTCCGATTTTGCCAATTTGTCGCCGAGCGGTTCCCGGGACTGGCCGGTGGTGGTGCCGTCGGCTGAGCGGTTCGGGCGATCCTGCGGCGTGCAATTGGTGGCGTGCTGCGGGGATGGCGGCGCGGTTTGTTGCGGCGGCGTCGCCGGGGCGGGCGGGGCCTGCGCGATCGCGCTGCCGGAGGCGGCGATCAGGAGGCTGGCCAGAATGAGGTTTGATGTGGTGCGCATGGGAGGGAAACGCGCGGGTCAGCCCGCGTGTTCCGCGCCCCCGATCACGATTTGAGGTAGCGGATCAGCGAAAAGTGCCCCATCGGCGGCATCGGGCGGCGCTCGGCCAGGGTGACGCCGCCGTGTTTCGCGGCCCAGTTGACCAGGCGCTCCCACGGAAACTCCGGGCGCCAGCCGAGACGGCGAGCCAAGGGCGCAAACGCCAACTCGGAGAGTTTGCGAAGACCCTTTTCCGCGCCGATGTGGTTGACCAGGATCAGCTCGCCGCCGGGCTTCAAGACGCGCACGAACTCGTCCAGCGTGCCTTCGGGATCGGGCACCGCGGTGATGACGTATTGCGCGACCACCGCGTCGAAGAAGTTTTCGGGGAAGGCGAGGTTTTTCGCATCCATCACCGAGAGCACTTCGACATTGGAGAGCCGCAAGCTCCGCACGCGCGATTGCGCCTTGCGCAGCATCGGCTCGGAGATGTCGACGCCGCAGATCTTCGTGGTGCGCGCATAATCGGAGAGCGACAGCCCGGTCCCGACGCCGACGTCGAGGATGCGGCCGCCGATGCGGTCGGCCTCGGCGATGGTCGACTGCCTTCCGGCGTCGAACACCTTGCCGAACACGAGATCGTAGACCGGCGCCCAGCGGCCATAGGCCTTCTCGACCCCGGCCCGCGAGATGTCTGCTGCCATGCCCCCTGCCCTATTATTTTTTAGCCGCGGACCGCTTCTGCGAGCGGCCTCGTCGTGCTGCTTGCGGCTTTCGCGGCGGCGCTTTGAATGAAGCCGCCGCCGAGCACGCGGGCCTGGCCGCCAGGTGCGTCGTAGAACACGCAGGCCTGTCCCGGCGAAACGCCCTCTTCGCCGGCGACGAGCTCGACCTCGTAATGGCCATTGGCGCCGCGCAGCCAAGCGGGCTGGGGCGCGCGGGTCGAGCGCACGCGCACGAACATTTCGAGTCCATTGCCGATGGCGCGGTCGATGTCGCCATCGCCGATCCAGTTGACGTCGCGCAACACGATGCGGTGCATCTTCAGCGCCTCGCGCGGGCCGACGACGACGCGGCGGTTGGCGGCCTCCAGCCGCACCACGAACAGCGGCGCGGCGGCTGCGATGCCGAGGCCGCGGCGCTGGCCGATGGTGAAATTGGCGATGCCGTTGTGACGGCCGAGCACGCGGCCGTCGAGATCGACGATGTCGCCGGGGTCCATCGCGTTCGGCCGCAGGCGGGTGATGATGTCGGTGTAGCGCCCGGTGGGCACGAAGCAGATGTCCTGGCTGTCGTGCTTGTCGGCAACCGCGAGACCGAAGCGCCGCGCCAGCTCGCGCGTCTCGGGCTTGGTCATGTCGCCGAGCGGAAAGCGCAGATAATCGAGCTGCTCCTGCGTGGTGGCGAACAGAAAGTAGCTCTGGTCGCGATCGGCGTCGGCGGCACGCACCAGCGCGCGCGAGCCGTCATCGCGGCGGCGCGAGGCGACGTAATGGCCGGTGGCGAGCGCGGTGGCGCCGAGCTCGCGCGCGGTCTTCAGCAGGTCGCGAAACTTGACCGAGCGATTGCACTCGATGCACGGCACCGGCGTCTCGCCGAGCGCGTAGCTGTCGGCGAAATTGTCGATGACGGATTCGCGAAAGCGGTCCTCGTAGTCGAGCACGTAATGGGGAATGCCGAGCTTGGCCGCGACGTCGCGGGCGTCGTGGATGTCCTGGCCGGCGCAGCAGGCGCCCTTGCGATGGGTGGCCGCACCATGATCATAGAGCTGCAGCGTGATGCCGACGACGTCGTAGCCTTCGGCCTTCAACAGCGCAGCCGTCGTCGACGAATCGACGCCGCCCGACATGGCAACGACGACCCTGGTATCCTCAGGACGGCCTTCGAGATCCAGACTGTTGAGCATGGGCCTTAAAGCGTTGTGGACGGCGGCGTTGGGCGATCCGCTGGGTGCTTCCGGCGGGACAACGCCGACCCGCGGGAACTGAGAGTTCCCGAATGGCGCGGCCTGCCCGGTCGAAAGCGGCTGAGAGCTGTCTCTTTAATATAGGCCGCCTTGCGGTGAAGCAATCATGGGGGCGGCCAGGTTAGGGCAATTCTTGCCGGGGAGGCAGAAATGGCGGGGTCGCGGAGGGCCCCGCGGCGGGGCTCAAAATTTCCAAATGATTGATTTTAATAGATAAAACACCTCTGCGCGGGGCTGGCCCGCTCCTTGCTACCTCTCATGGCGAAGATGTTTCCAAGGGGTTGCCTGTGGTCGGTCGTACGTCAGATGTCGTGGCAAGCGTGCAAGTCCCAAGCGCGCAGCAAAAGCCTGCCCGGTCGCAAGCGCCGAAAGACACGTCCAACGACTCCTTTGGCTCGCTGGTGGACAGCAACACCCAGGCGATCAGCGACAGCGCGGCGTCCTTCGCACAGGACCCCCCGCGCCGGACCGATTCGTCATCCTCCGCCTCGGACAAGAGCCCGCGCGACCGCGCGGCGAGCGACCCGTCCTCGCGGAGCAAGGCCAGCGACGACGCCGACAATTCCGCGTCCGCCAAAAACGACGCCAGGAACGACGCCAAGAACGACACCAAGAGCGACGCCAAGAGCGACTCGACCGCTGATGCGGCCAAGGCTGATAGCAAGACCAAGGACAAGCCGAAGGCGTCCGACGCCAAATCGGCCGACAAGTCTGCGGACAAGTCCGACGAGACCAAGGCGGACAAGGCCGACGGCAGCCTTGCCGCCGTTGACGCCGTCGCGGCCGCGCAGATTGACGCGACGCAGGCCGCCGCTGTGCCCGATCCAAACGCACTCGTGGTCGCCGTGCCGGTCGACCCGAACGCGGCTGCGAACCAGGCAGCCGGACCCGCCTCCTCGCCGCTGACGATTGCCGCCGCCGGCATCGCCGCCAGCGCATCCATCGCGGCGCAGATCGTCGGCACCAAGACCGACACCGCGACGCCGGGCGACAAGAGCGCCAAGACCGCAAGCGCCAAGGTCGATGCCGACACTTCGGCGACCCTGGCCGATGCCGCGACCGGCACGACCGATTCGACCGCGACCGATGCGAAGACCAATGGCGGCCTGATCGCCGCGGTCGACCAGGGCACGCCAAAAACCTCGTTCAAGGCCGCAGCCATTACGCAAGGCGCGAGCGACGTCTCCAATATCGGCCAGGACACCGGCAAGGCGAACGCCGCGCAGACCTCGGCGACGGCAGCGTCCGCCACCACGGCGCATCCGCAAGCCGACAAGCCGCCGATCGACGCGAACGCGGCCGACACCAAGGCTGGGACTTCCGACCGCACCGCCGATGCCGCACCGGCGACGGCAACACCGCATGTCCATGCGGGCACGCCGGCGGCTGCCCCCACCACCGACGCCAGCGCGCAGGCGGCCTCCGCCATTCAAGCGCCGCTGACCAATACGAGTTCGGCCGCGACCGCTTCGACCGCGACGCTCACGGCGACCGCGGCCACAAATACGGCCATTCCGATCACCGGCGTGCCGATCGAAATTGTCGCCGCCGCGCGCGCGGGCAAGACCCGGTTCGACATCAGCCTCGATCCGCTCGACCTCGGCCGCATCGACGTCCGCATCAATGTTGACCGCAACGGCCAGGTCACCTCGCATCTCACCGTCGAGAAGCCGGAGACGCTGCAGATGCTGCGGCAGGACGCGCCGCAATTGCAGCGCGCGCTCGACGATGCCGGCCTCAAGACCGGCAGCAACGGGCTGTCCTTCAGCCTGCGCGACCAGAACTCGTCGGGCCAGAACTCCGGCCAGAACAACGACAATGGCGGCAATGCCCGCCGGCTGATCGTCAGCGACGAGGACGCAGTTCCCGCGGCCCCGGTCGGGCGCAGCTACGGCCGCATGCTCGGATCGAGCAGCGGCGTCGATATCAGAGTGTGAGGAGTATTCGATCATGACCACCACGAATGCCGCCACCGCCCCCTCCGTCGTCTCCGGCACGACCGACCTGCCGAAATCCTCGTCGAACCCGAGCCTGGGCTCGAGCACCGGCGCGACGCTGGCCGGCAACTTCCAGACCTTCCTGACGCTGCTGACGACGCAGCTGCAGAACCAAAACCCGCTCGATCCGCTCGACACCAACCAGTTCACGCAGCAGCTGGTGCAGTTCGCCGGCGTCGAGCAGCAGCTCAAGACCAACGACTCGCTGTCCCAGCTCGTCACCCTGCAACAGACCACGCAGGCGACCCAGGCGCTCGGCTTCGTCGGCAAGACCGCCCTGGTCGACGGCACCACCGCCAGCATGACGAACTCGTCGGCAACCTGGCATCTCAACGTGCCCAGCGACGCCACCGTCGACATCACCGTCGCCAATGCCAGCGGCCAGACCGTGTTCACCGGCAAATACACCGCCGGCGCGGGCACCGACGTCCCGTTCACCTGGAACGGCCAGGGCAATGACGGCACGCAATGGCCCGACGGCAAGTACACGATCTCGGCCACGGGCAAGGATGTCGCCAACAACAATGTCGGCATCGCCGCGCAGGTGCAGGGCACGGTGTCGTCCGTCGACCTGACCCAGTCGCCGCCGCTGCTGACCATCGACGGCGCCAGCTACACCCTGAGCCAGGTCAAGAGCATCATCGCGACGGCTAGTAATTAAAGGCTGCGCGCGAACCGCACATTCCATGTCGTCCTGGCGAAAGCCAGGACCCATTGCCACCAAAAGTCGTTTTGGTTCGAGGGAGTAACCCCGAGTCGTCGTAGCGACTACTCCCTGGGGTAATGGGTCCTGGCGTTCGCCAGGACGACGTTGAGGGCCTTGCGACACCCCGCAGGCCTCGTTCGTTAGTAAAGTATTTACGAACACCCCCCTCGGCCCGCCCGGACGCACCGTCCCGCCGGTCGAGACGGCTGCGTTCCAGCCATTTTCAACGAGAATTGTATTGAAGCCTTAGGCTTAGCGGATTTTTAAGCCGGCGGGCGTAGGGTTCCTGAGTGAGTTCAGTGGTTGAGAGTTTGTGAGTACGCCATGACAGAACCCCATCGCCCGAGGGTAAAATACGTCATCGGGCCGGACGGTAGTCCGTTGACGATTGCGGATCTGCCTGCACCCGGCACCAAACGCTGGGTCATCCGCCGCAAGGCCGAGGTCGTCGCCGCAGTCCGTGGCGGTCTTCTCTCCCTCGAGGAGGCCTGCAGCCGTTATACCCTGACGGTTGACGAATTCCTCTCCTGGCAGTTTTCGATCGACCAGCATGGTCTGGCGGGACTTCGCACCACCCGTATCCAGCAATATCGCCAGTAGGCAATCCGGAAATCTGCGGCTTTTGACGAAAATCGGCCTCGCCTTGCGAGGCCGATTTTTTTCATGTTTCGTTTTGGCGCTACTTTTGTCGCAGCTCTTAACCTTCGTTAACCATATCGAAACCATCACCTAGGCAATAATTGCCCAGTCGGCCTTTCCTGTGAAAGCAGCCGAATCTGTCGGGGCGGTTGCTTGCAAGGTCTTGCGGACTTTCTGAAGGGTATTGGAGCCGCCCGGTTCGGGGCGATGATCGCGGTCACCGCCGCGCTCGTCGGCTTCTTTGCGTTCGTCATCATGCGCGTCACCACGCCGCAGATGACAACGTTGTTCACCGACCTCAGCGTCGAGGACTCCTCGGGCATCATCAAGGACCTGGAGCGCCAGGGCATCCAGTTCGAGCTGCGCAACGAGGGCACCATCATCATGGTGCCCAAGGACAAGGTCACCCGCCTGCGGATGAAGCTCGCCGAGGGCGGCCTGCCCAAGGGCGGCGGGGTCGGCTACGAGGTGTTCGACAAGTCGGATGCGCTCGGCACCACCTCTTTCGTCCAGAACATCAACCATCTCCGCGCGCTGGAAGGCGAGCTCGCCCGCACGATCCGCGCCATCGACCGCATCCAGGCCGCCCGCGTCCATTTGGTGCTGCCGGAGCGCCCGCTGTTCTCGCGCGAGGCGCCGGAGCCGTCGGCCTCGATCGTGGTGCGGGTCCGCGGCGCGCTGGAAGCCCAGCAGATCCGCGCCATCCGCCACCTCGTCGCCTCGGCCGTGAACGGGCTGAAGCCGCAGCGAGTCTCGATCGTCGACGAGACCGGGCAGCTGCTCGCCGACGGCGCTCAGACCGATCCGGAACAGGCGATGGGCGACGAGCGCCGCACCGCCTTCGAAAAGCGGATGCGCAAGCAGGTCGAGGACATCGTCTCCTCCGTGGTGGGGACGGGGCGCGCCCGGGTCCAGCTCTCCGCCGATTTCGACTTCAACAAGATCACCCAGACCTCGGACAAGTACGATCCCGAAGGCCGCGTGCTGCGCTCGAGCCAGACCCGCGAAGAGCAGAGCATGACCGCCGACAACAACGGCCAGGTCACCGTCAACAACGAGTTGCCGGGCAACCAGCAGAACGGCGGCGTCGCGGCCAAGGACCAGAGCAAGAAGAGCGAAGAGACCAACAATTACGAGATCTCCCGCACCACCAAGACCGAGGTGACCGAGGCCGGCCGGGTCAACCGCATCTCGGTCGCGGTGCTGGTCGACGGCATCTACTCCAAGAACGAGAAGGGCGATCTGGCCTACCAGGACCGTACCAAGGAGCAGCTCGATCGCATCGCCACGCTGGTGCGCTCGGCGATCGGCTTCGACCAGAAGCGCGGCGACCAGGTCGAGGTCGTCAATCTGCGCTTTGCCGACGCCCCCTCCACCACCCCGATCGCGGAGCCGAGCGGCTTGCTCGGCATGCTCCAGTTCACCAAGGACGACGTCATGTACTTCGTCGAGCTTGGCGTGATGATGCTGCTCGGTTTGGTCGTGCTGTTCCTGGTCATACGGCCGCTGGTCAAGCGCATCCTGGCATCGGACGAAGTCGCAGCCGCCATCTCCGGCGTCCTCACCGGTCCGGCGAGCGACGAGGCCGCGCCCGCCAGCCAGCCGCTCCTGCCGAGCGGCGCTGCGAGCGCGATCGACGTCGCCACCGTCCAGGGCCAGGTCCATGCCCAATCCGTCCATCGCGTCGGCGAACTCGCCGAGCGCAATCCCAACGAGACGGTCGCCATCATCCGCCAATGGCTGACCGAACCCGCGAAATAATCGAGAAGTGATCTGACATGGCCGCTGCCCTGCAAAACGCCAATTCCAACGACATCACCAGCGTGATCTCCACGCTCGGTCAGCGTGCCGGCAGCCGCGGAGGCGCAAAGGTCGACGCGGTGGCGGGGCCGAAGCGCGCCGCGATCCTGATGCTGGCGCTCGGCGAGCAATATGGCGGCAAGATCTGGTCGCTGCTCGACGACGACGAGGTGCGCCAGCTCTCGCTGGAAATGTCGACGCTCGGCACCGTCGAGGTCGACACCGTGGAGGACATGCTGCTCGAATTCGTCTCGCGGATGTCGGCCTCCGGCGCGCTGATGGGCAATTTCGACGCCACCGAGCGGCTGCTCCAGCAATATCTGGCGCCCGAGCGCGTCAACGGCATCATGGACGAAATCCGCGGCCCCGCCGGCCGAAACATGTGGGAGAAGCTCTCCAACGTGCAGGAAGAGGTGCTCGCCAACTACCTCAAGAACGAATATCCGCAGACCATCGCGGTGGTGCTGTCGAAGCTGAAGCCGGAACACGCCGCCCGCGTGCTCGGCATCTTCCCCGAGGATCTGGCGCTCGACGTCGTCAACCGCATGCTGAAGATGGAGGCGGTGCAGAAGGAGGTGATCGAGAGCGTGGAGAAGACGCTGCGGACCGAATTCATGTCCAATTTGTCCCAGACCCGCCGACGCGACGCCCACGAGGTGATGGCGGAAATCTTCAACAATTTCGACCGCCAGACCGAAACCCGCTTCATCACCTCGCTGGAAGAGGACAACCGCGAATCGGCCGAGCGCATCAAGGCGCTGATGTTCACCTTCGACGACCTCGTGAAGCTGGATTCCGGCTCCGCCCAGACCCTGATGCGCAACGTCGACAAGGACAAGCTCGGCGTCGCGCTCAAGAGCGCCAACGAGGACGTCCGCAACTTCTTCTTCGGCAACATGTCCTCGCGTGCGGCCAAAATGCTCCAGGACGACATGGCGGCGATGGGTCCGGTCCGCCTGCGCGACGTCGACGAGGCCCAAGCGCTGCTGGTCAACCTGGCCAAGGATCTCGCAGCCAAGGGCGAGATCATGCTGACCAAGAACCGCGCCGACGACGAGCTGGTGTATTGATGGCCGCCCCGGCAAAATTCCTGTTCGACAACGACTTCGCCGCGCCCGACCGGACGCGCGAGAAGGCCGCAACCGCGGCCGAGATCGCCCAGAAGGTCGCGGAAGCCGAGGCGCGCGCCTATCAGGACGGCTTCGCCGCCGGCCAGCGCGAGGCCAAAGCCGAGAGCGACCGCCGCGTCGCGCTCGCCATGGAAGAGATCAACATCGCCATCCGGGGCATCGCTTCGGGCATCGGCAACATCGAATCCAAGATGGAGACCGAGGCGGTCGACGTCGCGGTCGCGGTGGCGCGCAAGCTGTGCGCCGATCTGGTCGCCGCCGAGCCGCTCGGCGAGATCGTCGCGCTGGTCAAGGACTGCTTCTCGCATCTGGTCGCGACGCCGCATCTCGTCGTCCGCATCAACGACGCGCTCTACGATGCCGCGCGCGAGAACATCGAGCGGCTGGCCAGGCAGAACGGCTTCGAAGGCCGGCTAGTAATTCTGGCCGAGCCCGAGATTGCCACCGGCGACTGCCGGATCGAATGGGCCGATGGCGGCGTCGTGCTGGAGCGCGCCGCCATCGCGGCCAAGATCGACGAAATGGTGGGGCGCTACGTTGCGTCCCGCAGGGGGAGTTAAATCATGAGCGACACTGACGGACAGGTCCCGCTGCCCGATCTCAACGGCCCGATGCCGCCTACCGGCACCGACGTCGGCTACAACGAGGACGAATATGCGACGCGCGCCGCCGCCGACCTCGAGGCCGTGTTCGACGTGCCGGTGCAGGTCTCGGCCGTGCTCGGCCGCTCCAAGATGGACGTCAGCGAGCTGTTGAAGCTCGGACCCGGGACCGTGCTCGAGCTCGACCGGCGCGTCGGCGAAGCCATCGACATCTACGTCAACAACAAGCTGGTCGCCCGCGGCGAAGTCGTCCTGGTGGAGGACAAGCTCGGCGTGACCATGACTGAAATCATCAAGACTGAACGCGCCTAAAGCGACGACGCGCGGCAGCGCGACCAGACGGACAGGAGACTGACATGCGGCTTCTCATCGTTGGCACATTGAAGGGCCAGCTCACCACCGCCACCAAGATCGCGATGGCGAACGGCGCCACCGTGACCCACGCCGAGGATAACGAACAGGCGATGCGCGTGCTGCGCGGCGGCAAGGGCGCCGACCTGCTGCTGGTGGACGTCGCCCTCGACATCCGCGACCTCGTGATGCGTCTGGAGGCCGAGCACATCCACGCCCCGATCGTCGCCTGCGGCATCACCAACGACGCCCGCGCCGCGGTTGCCGCGATCCATGCCGGCGCCAAGGAATACATCCCGCTGCCGCCGGACCCGGAACTGATCGCGGCGGTGCTGGCTGCCGTTGCCAACGATTCCCGCGAGCTGGTTTATCGCGACGAGGCGATGGCCAAGGTGATCAAGCTCGCGCAGCAGATCGCGGGCTCGGACGCCTCGGTGATGATCACCGGCGAGTCCGGGACAGGCAAGGAAGTGCTGGCCCGCTACGTCCACACCCGCTCGGCACGGGCCAAGCGCCCGTTCATCTCGATCAACTGCGCCGCGATCCCCGAGCATCTGCTGGAGTCCGAGCTGTTCGGTCACGAGAAGGGCGCCTTCACCGGCGCGATCGCCCGCCGCATCGGCAAGTTCGAGGAGGCAACCGGCGGCACGCTGCTGCTCGACGAAATCTCGGAGATGGACGTCCGCCTGCAATCGAAACTGCTCCGCGCCATCCAGGAGCGCGTGATCGACCGTGTCGGCGGCACCAAGCCCGTGCCGGTGGACATCCGCATCATCGCGACCTCGAACCGCAACCTGGTGGACGCGGTGCGCGAGGGCACGTTCCGCGAGGACCTCTTGTTCCGACTCAACGTCGTGAATCTGAAGATCCCGCCCCTGCGCGACCGTCCCGCCGACATTCTCGAGCTCGCCCAGCACTTCGTGAAGAAATACGCCGAAGCCAACGGCGTGCCGGTGCGCCCGATCTCGGCGGAAGCGCGCCGGGTGCTCTCCACCAACCGCTGGCAGGGCAACGTCCGCGAACTCGAAAACACCATGCACCGTTCGGTGCTGATGGCGCAGGGCGACGAGATCGGCGCCGATGCGATCCTCACGCCCGATGGCGACCGCCTGGACCTCGCCAAAACCGTGCCGGCCGTGGCGCATGCCACCATGGCCGCCGAGCAGGTGACGCGGGCCCTGGTCGGCCGCACCGTCGCGGACGTCGAGCGCGACCTGATCCTGGAGACGCTGAAGCACTGCCTCGGCAACCGGACCCATGCCGCCAATATCCTGGGCATCTCGATCCGTACGCTGCGCAACAAGCTCAACGAATATTCCGACGGCGGCATTCCGATCACGCCAGCCGGCACCCCGGGCGAGTATCCGCGCATGCCGATGGTGGGAGCGTAGGGGCTCCTGCCAAACATTGACACTGCGAATGCCCGGGCTGGTCCCGGGCATTTTTGTTGATGAAGTGCAGACACCCCCAGACTCTCAATGTCGTCCTGGCGAAAGCCAGGACCCATTACCCCAAGGGAGCAGTTTGGCGAAGATTCGTCGTTCGGTACTCCTATCACCCTCCGTCGACAGATTCCGCGGTATGGGTCCTGGCTTTCGCCAGGACGACGTTGGGGAGGCAGCGTGCGTCAAACCCGCAGACCGCAACATGGCCGCACCGCGTTCTCCGACTAGGTCAAGCCCCTGCAAGGCCCTATAACCCCGCATGAGAACCACGCGAGGTAAACATGTCTCAAGCTCAAATCACGGACTGGCTGGCGACGCAGCGGCAGGCGATGATCGATCTGCTGCGCGATGTCGTGAACATCGATTCCGGATCCTATGACAAGGAAGGCGTGGATGCGGTCGGGGCGCGGTTCGAGAAGCATTTTGCCGAGCATGGCATTCCGTTCCGGCGCGAAAGCCACGGCACTTTCGGCGATGCGATCCACGCCGAAGTCGCAAAGCCCGGCAGCAACGAGAAGCCGGTGCTGTTGATGGGGCATCGCGACACCGTGTTCGGCAAGGGCGAGGCCGGGCGGCGTCCATTCACGATACAAGACAAGCGCGCCTATGGTCCCGGCGTTGCCGACATGAAGTCCGGCGTCGTCATGAACATATTCGTGGCAACCGCCTTCCACAAATTCGGCGGCAATCCGCACCCGATCAAGCTGCTGATCACCTCGGACGAGGAGATCGGCTCGCCCTCCTCGCGGCCGGTGATCGAGCGCGAAGGACGCGCCGCGCGCGCCGTGTTCAATTCCGAACCGGGCCGCCCGACCGGCAATATCGTCACGGGGCGCAAGGGCGGCATCTTCATGCATTTCGCCATCACCGGCAAAGCCGCGCATTCCGGCGCCAATTTCGCCGCCGGCGTCAGCGCGATCGGCGAGCTCGCGCACAAGATCGTGCATATCCACGCGCTGACCGATCTCGACAAGGGTATCACGCTCAATGTCGGCCTCGTCTCGGGCGGGCAGTCCGTCAACACCACGGCGCCTTACGCGGAAGGGCAGATCGACCTGCGTTATGTCGATCCCGCCGATCGCGCGAGGGTGATGGCCGCGATCGAGACGATCATCTCGACACCTTACGTGCCTGGCACCAGCGCGACGCTGACGGTCAAGGGCGAGTTCGTGCCGGTGGTGCAGAGCGCCGATTCAAAGGCGCTGTTCGAGAATTATCAGGCTGCCGCAAGGCAGGCCGGCCTCACCACGCTTCAGGGCGAGTTCTCCGGCGGCTGCGCCGATTCCGGCTTCACCGCCGCGGTCGGAACGCCGACCATCTGCGGGCTTGGCCCCGTCGGCGGTCTCGCGCACACGCCGGAGGAATATCTCGAGCTCGACAGCATCGTGCCGCGCGCGCAGGCGCTGGCGCTGGCGATCTTGCGGGGGTGACTTTGTAGGGTGGGTTAGCCGCAGGCGTAACCCACCTCTGTTGGCTTCGGCGGAGACAGACAGTGGTGGGTTACGCTTCGCTAACCCGCCCTACAAATCTCGTCACGAATAGCTCGGCGCATCAGGCCTGCGGAAGATCTGGATGGGGTCGCCCGGCACGATCGGATGGCCGCTGAACATCGCATAGGAATAGAGCGCGAGATAGGCGATCGCGAGCGCGCCGACCGCGTAAAAAGCCCAGGTCGCGACGCGTTTCATCATTGCGCTCCATTGCTGTCCCGGCGGGAGGCTCAGGCCAGCGCTTCTAGAGCGATGAGGAGGAAAACGCCAGCCTGCACGGTCTGTGGCCGGCGGCGATCAAATGCCGCGCCGGACCTGGGTGGGAACGCTGACGTCCGCAAGCCGGAGTGCGTCTTCGTCCTGATCCACCGCCACATACTGGCCGTGCCAATAGGCCAGCGCAGCGTTGCGGGTCGAATTCCTGACGTCTCGCACCCGCCCGATGATGATCCCATGCGAATGGCGCTCGAAGATCTCCTCGACCTCGCAATCGACGGCGGACAATGCGCCAACCAGCAGCGGAACACCCGAGACCGCCGTCACCCATCTGGCGCCTGCGAAACGATCGGCACCCTTGAGCCCGCCTTTGCCGGCAAAGCGCTCGGCGATGTCGAGCTGATCGGCCGCGAGGATGTTCACGCCGAAAGCGCCGTGGCGGCGGATCAGCGGGAAGGACGAGGCGTCGCGGTTGATGCTGACGATCAGCGTCGGCGGATCGACCGAGAACGAGCTGACCGAGGTGACCGTCATGCCGGTGATGTCCTTGCCCCGTCCGGCGGTGATGACGCTGACGCCGCCGGTGAGATGGCGCATGGCGCCGCGGAAATCGGCGGGGGAGACGACATTTTCGGTCATGAGATCGCGGGGCACTACATTCATGGCATCGTCCCCAAGCGGGGGTCCCTCTCTATCTAGGTACGATCGTCCGCCGACAAAAGGTGGCTCAGGATCGAGCCTTCGAGACCCGCGAGCTCGGCCGAGCCGCGTTCGCGGGGCCGGGCCGTGTTAACCACGACGTCGTGGGCGATGCGCCCGTCCTCGATCACCAGCACCCGGTCGGCCAGCGCGACCGCCTCGGCGACATCGTGGGTCACCAGGATCGCGGTAAAGCCCTGGTCGCGCCAGACGCGCTCCAGCAAGCGCTGCATCGAGATGCGGGTCAACGCGTCCAGCGCGCCAAGCGGCTCGTCGAAGGCGAGCACACGGGGACGCGAGACCAGCGCGCGGGCAAGGGCTACGCGCTGCTTCTGGCCGCCCGACAGCACCGAGGGCCACTGGTCACGCTTGTCGGTTAGTCCAACTTCGGTCAGCGCCTTCTCCGCGCGCGAATGCGCGTCGGACGAGGCGCGATCGCGGCCGAGGCCGACTTCGACATTGGAGAGAACGCGGGCCCAGGGCAACAGCCGAGGCTCCTGAAACATCACGCGGATATCCTCGGGCTTCACGGCGTCGCCGAGCGAGATGCTGCCGGCGTCGAACTTCTCCAGACCCGCGATGAGGCGCAGCAGCGTGCTCTTGCCACAGCCGCTCTTGCCCACAATCGCGACGAACTGGCCGGCCGGGATGTGCAGGTCGATGCCGCGCAGCACCTCGTTGTCGCCGTAGGATTTGCGCAGGCCACGAATGGTGAGCGGCAGGCCGCTCGTCTGCACCGGGCGCTCCTCGCGCACGACGCGGGCGTGAGGCGCGAAATTGGCGCGGGGGGCGAGCTCGGTGTCCGGAAGGGAGGTACGAAGGGCTGTCTGCATGTGATTCCCAGTATGTCTGCTCAGCGTTTCCAATAAGCGGGGTGCCAGGAGAGCGTCAGGCGCTCCAGCACGCGGGAGGCGCTGTCGGCGAGCTTGCCGAGCAGCGCGTAGATCAGGATCGAGAGCACCACGACGTCAATCAGCATGAACTCGCGCGCCTGCATCGCCATGTAGCCCAGCCCCGAAGACGCCGCGATGGTCTCGGCGACGATCAAGGTCAGCCACATGATGCCGAGCGCAAAACGGATGCCCACGAAGATCGAGGGCAGCGCGCCCGGGAAGATCACGCGGCGGAACAGCTCGCCGTCGGTCATGCCGTAGATGCGGCCCATCTCGATCAGCTGGGGATCGACGCTGCGGATGCCGTGCAGCGTGTTGAGGTAGATCGGGAAGAACACGCCGAGCGCGACCAAAAACAGCTTCGCGCTCTCATCGATGCCGAACCACAGGATCACCAGCGGGATCAGCGCCAGATGCGGCACGTTGCGCACCATCTGTAGCGTGGTGTCGGTGAGCTTGGACGACAGCTGCGACAGGCCGTTGGCGAGGCCGAAGGCAAAGCCGATGCTGCCGCCGATCAGGAAGCCGATCGAGGCGCGCCAGAACGAGACCCAGATGTTGCGCACGAGCTCGCCGGAGAGCAGCAGCTTCCAGCCGGCAAGCAAGACGTCGCTCGGCGCCGGCAGCACCCGCGTCGGCACGAAGCCGGTGACGCTGGCGACCTGCCAGATCGCGATGATGGCGAGCGGCACGATCCACTGGATCAGGCCGTCGACTCGCGGCAGCCGCAAACTGCGCGAGAGTGAAACGCTGTCGATCAGGCTCATGATTGCGACACCTGCTGCTGAGGGCGATAGTCACTGCCGACCGTTTCACCAAAAGGGCCACCGTTGAAGTGAAGCCTGGTCACGTTGCTGGGCTGCTCCAGCGAAAGCAGCGGGAACACCAGCTCGGCGAAACGATAGGCTTCCTCCAGATGCGGGTAGCCCGACATGATGAAGGTATCGATGCCGATGTCCTGATACTCCTTGATGCGGGCCGCGACGGTCTGGGCGTCGCCGACCAGCGCCGTGCCGGCGCCGCCACGCACGAGGCCGACACCGGCCCACAGGTTCGGAGCGATCTCGAGCTTGTCGCGCTTGCCGCCATGGAGCTGCGCCATGCGCTGCTGGCCGACCGAATCCATCCGCGCAAAGTTCTTCTGCGCGGTCGCGATGGTCTCGTCGCTGACATGCTTGATCAGCTCGTTGGCCGCACGCCAGGCCGCGTCGCTGGTCTCGCGGACGATCACGTGGAGCCGGATGCCGAAGGATAGTTTTCGGCCGCGTGCGGCGGCCACCTCCCTCACCTTCGCGATCTTCTCGGCGACCAAGGCCGGCGGTTCGCCCCAGGTGAGATATTTGTCGACGGTATCGACGGCGACGTCGATGCCGGCATCCGACGAGCCGCCGAAATAGAGCGGCGGGCGGGGCGACTGCACCGGAGGAAACAGCAGCTTGCCGCCTTCGACATGGATGTGCTTGCCCTCGACGTTGACGGTCTTGCCGGCGAGCAGCTCGCTATAGACGCTGAGGAACTCGCGGGTGACCTCGTAGCGCTCGTCATGGGCGAGGAAGATGCCGTCGCCCTTGCTCTCGACGGGATCGCCGCCGGTGACGACGTTGACCAGGAGCCGGCCGTTGGTGATGCGGTCGAGCGTCGCCGTCATGCGCGCGGCCACGCTCGGCGATTGCAGGCCGGGCCTGACCGCCACGAGATAGCGAAGCCGCTCGGTGAACGGCGCGACCGAGGAGGCCACGATCCAGGAATCTTCGCAAGACCGCCCGGTCGGCAGCAGCACGCCGAAATAGCCGAGCTGGTCGGCGGCCTGCGCGATCTGGCGCAGATAGTTGAAATTGACCTCGCGGCCGCCGATGCCGGTGCCGAGATAGCGGCCGTCGCCGTGGGTCGGCAGGAACCAGAGGATGTTGGCGTTCGCTTGCTTGCTCATGTGCTTGCTCATGAACCTGGCCTCCGCGCCACGTCGGAAATCTTGATGGATTTGGGGATCAGGTTGAGCGCGAAGAACGCGTCCGCAACCTGCTGCTGATCGGCGATGACGGCATCCGTCAGCGGCTTGATGCCGTAGGATTGCCGCTTCAGCGCGACCTCGACCACCGGGACCGACAGGCCGATCGCCGGCGCCAGCTGCTCGGCAACTGCGTGGATGTCGCCCTTGGCCCAATTGTCGACCGCGCTCAGCTCGGCCAGCACGGCGTCGACGATCTCGGGATGGGTTTCGAGGAATTTCTTCGAGGAAAAATAGAACTGGTAGTTGGCGACAATGTTCGTGCCGTCAGCGAGCGTGCGCGCGCCGGTCGCCGCTTCCGCGGCGGCCTGGAACGGATCCCAGATCACCCACGCATCGACTGCGCCGCGCTCGAAGGCAGCGCGCGCATCGGCTGGCGCCAGAAACACCGGCTCGATCTCGGAATATTTGACGCCGGCTTTCTCCAGCGCCTTGACCAGGAGGTAGTGGACATTGGAGCCCTTGTTGAGCGCGACCTTCTTGCCCTTGAGGTCGGCGACCGATTTCAACGAGCTGTCCTTCGGCACCAGGATCGCCTCGCCCTTCGGCGCCGGCGGCTCGTAGGCGACATACTGGATCGGCGCGCCGGCAGCCTGTGCGAAGATCGGCGGGGCTTCGCCGGTGTTGCCGAAATCGATCGCGCCGACATTGAGCGCCTCGAGCAGTGGCGGGCCGGACGGGAATTCGGTCCACACCACCTTGTAGCCGTCGGCGGCGAGCTTCGGCTCCAGCGTGCCCTTGCTCTTGAGCAGCACCAGCTTGCCGTATTTCTGGTAGCCGATGCGGACCACCTTGTCCTGACCGTAGGAGGTGCCGACCGCGGCGGCGACGATACCGATCGACAGCACGATGGCCGCGATCAGACGCTGGATGATACGCCTCATGTTCAAACCCTTTGAAATGGGGAGATTGGTTGGCACGATCAGGCCGCCGGGTTGCGCCAGACGATGTCGCGGATCACGATCGGCTTCGGGATCAGGCCGAGCTTGTGGAAGCGGTCGGCGACGCCCTGCTGCGTCGTGACGACGTCGTCGGTGACCGGGCCGACCACGAAATTCGCGCGATTGGCGGCGAGGGTCTGGATGTCCAACGGGACGCCGGTGATCGCGGCGAGCGATTTGGCGACCGCGTCGCGGTGCTGTTCGGCCCATTGACCGGCGGCGGTCGTCACATCGATGATCTGCTGCAGGATGGCGCCGTGATTCCTGGCGAAATCGCGGTTGGCGATGAAGAAGGAATTGGTCTTGGTGATTTCGCGCGCATTGATCAGGATGCGGCCGCCCTGCTTGGTCTCGCCGATCGCGAAGTAAGGATCCCAGATCGCCCAGGCCTCGATGCTGCCATTGGCAAAGGCCGGGCCCGCATCCGGCGGCGTCAGATAGACCGGCGTGATGTCGGCATAGGTGAGGGCCGCTTTCTCCAGCGTCTGCACCACGATGTTATGAGCACTGGAGCCCTTGGTGAAGCCGACGCGCTTGCCCTTCAAATCGGCGATCGAACGAATCGGCGAGTCCTTCGGCACCAGGATGCCCTGCCCGTTGGTGATGGGCTGGCCGGCGGCATAGACGATCGCCGCGCCCGCCGCCTGGGCGAACACCGGCGGGGAATCGCCGACCGCGCCGAAATCGACGCTGCCGACATTCATCGCCTCCATCATCGGAGGCCCCGACGAGAACTCGACCCATTTCACGTCGATGCCCAGGGGCGCGAAATGTTTTTCCAGGGCGGCCTGCTGACGCGTGATAACCAGCACGCCGGTCTTCTGGTAGCCGATACGAATGTCCTTCACAGCGCCTTGTGACGCTGCTTGCGCGTTGGCGTGCGAAGCGAATGCGGCGGCTGCCGCAGTTCCAACGGATAGTTTGAGAAAGTCCCGACGTTGCATCCGACACTCCCGGCCGCGTGCGGCCGTCCTTCATTCGTGTTCGGGAATGATGGTGCGGCTTATCGGAGGTGTCGAGACGCGCGGAAAAATAGCGATGCAAGCACTGCAGGCGTGGCAGAGCGCATGATTAATCTTTCAATCCACGGAGCGAATGCAGGGGATATTTTTCCGCACGCGAATGTGAAAAACGCACGCGGCCCGACCGAGAATAAAAAAAATCGCGAAAACAACCCCATGCACAGTAGCCGGGGCGTGTGAAAACAATGACTTACGTATTATCCGAAATTGCTTTGACTCGTCGGGCAAAACAGGAGCAGGATGGCATCATGGCGGCGTTGCGGATGGACCGGTCCCTGCCGAGCTAATGCAGCCACCTCACCGGTAGATTTTGCAGCCCGCGAAAGGCCCAGCCGCCGATCCGCACGGGTTCGTCGTCGGCGATCTCGAGCCGGCCGGCACGGGCGAACAAGGTCGGCAGTGCGACGTCGGCGATCATGGCGCGCGAGGCCCAGGCGCCGGCGCAGAAATGCGGACCGGCACCGAACGCGACGCTCTTGGCCGTATCACGCCGCACGTCGAACTGGTCGGCGCGCTCAAAATGCTTCTCGTCGCGGTTGGCGGAGCCGAACATGAGGAACACCCGCTCATCGGTTTCGAACGCGACGTCGCGGATCGTCCACGGCTTTGCGATGCGTCGCGGCGACATGCCGATCGGCGAGATCCAGCGGGCATATTCCTCGAAGGCCTGCAGCCACGTCACCTCGCCCTTGCGCACGAGATCGAGCTGGTCGGGATGGCTCAGCAACGCCCACACCGTGCCGGCGATCGCCTTGCGCGGCTCGTTCTGGCCACCGGAGATCGCGAGTTTCACGTTGGCGCGCACGCTCTCCATCGCCATGCCCGAGGCGAGCAGCACGCCGAGGATGCTCTGGTCGGGATGCTTGCGCATCACCGGCAGGATGTCGTCGATCGCCGCATCGATGCCCGATGTCGCCGCATGGCAACGCGCCTCGACGGCTGCGTCGCCGCTGTAATTGGCGATGCCCTCGATCATGCCCTGTGACCAGGCGTCCATATCCGCAAAGCCGATATTGGTGAGGCCGGTGATCGACTTCAGGCATTCGCCGGAGAACGGCAACGCGAAGTCGCGCATGAAATCGATCCGCCCGGGCTCGATCGCGTCGATGATGCGGTCGGCATGGGCCTGGAACAGCGCGGCCCAGTGGGCCTTCACCGTCTTCGGCGACACCGTCGGAAACATCGCGCGGCGCTCGACCTGGTGCGCCTCGCCATCCTTGCGCATCATGTTGTGGCCCATCAGCCGGTTCATCAGGCCCGCGGGCTGGTGCGAGGAGAACACGTCGATCTGCTTCTCGGAGATCGAGATATCGTCACGGCTCGTCAGCAGCGTCGAGCCGAGCTGCGGCACGAAGGCGATCGGCGCCTCTTTCCGCATCTTTGCCAGCATCGGATAGGGATCGGACCAGAATGCGGCCGGGTCGATGTCAATGCGCGGCGCGGTGCTCAAGCTTCGCTCCATTGCTGATCACCGCCAACGTTAGCGGCTTCAGGAGGCGCCGTCTGTCCCCAGCGATTGGGACAGCTTCAGTTCAGGCCGCGCGGGCCGGCGAGCAGGCGCAGCACGATCGCAAACAGCTCGCTTTGCGAGGAGATGCCGAGCCGCTCATAGGCGCGCTTGCGGTACGTCAGCGTCGAATGCAGGCTGATGCCGAGTGCCTGCGAGATCGCCTCGGAGCTGAAGCCGGAGAGGATGCGCCGGCAAACATCCTGCTCGCGCGGGGTGAGGCTGGCGAGCGGCGCGCGCGTCGCGAAGAGCGCAGCGAGAGACTGCTCGGCCGTCGCCGACGAGCTGTGCTGGAAATGGCGTGCCACGCTCGCACTGATGGCCGGCGCGATGGCCTCAAGCCGCGCACGCTGGGCCTCGCTGAAGCGGCCCTGGACGGCGATGCGATAGAAGTTGACGTAGAAGCAGGTGTCGTCGACCCAGATCGCGGTCGCGCATTTGTCGACGATGCCGGAATCCACAAAGAACATCTTGCGGTAGCGGGCGCCGTACATGCGCGGCGCGAAGGCGGGCAGCACGAGCGTCGCGCGGCCCTCGCCTTCGAACAGCGCATCGCGGTTGGGATCGGACTGGTGGAACTGCCCGGCATAGGCGGCGCCAAGATCGCCGCCGATCGGGATGTTGCCGGCATCGAGCAGGCAGTGTGCGGCGCCCGCGCGGCTCAGCGCGAACACCATGCAATGCCCGACGCCGGCCTGCTGGCGCAGCGTATCGATCAGGATATCAGGGAAATCCGGACGACCGATGGCAAGCACCGCGGACGTGACATCGCCAGCTGCCGGATTTGCGGGCGTCCCGTGAGGGCGCATCGTTTTCTCCCCATCGCCTTTTGACGAAATTTATCAGCAATGGCCGCGCAGCGGAAGGCGGGTGTCGCCGGATATCTGCCGTAACGTCGCCAAGCCAGGCGGACGAAGGATGACCCCTCAGTCAGCACTTGTCCGCAAAATCTTGTCCATTGCTTTTCCCTTGGCCAGCTCATCGATCAGCTTGTCCAGGTAGCGGATCTCTCGCATCGTCGGCTCTTTGACATCCTCGACCCGGACGCCGCAAACCACGCCTTTGATCAGGGCTCGCGAAGGATTGATCTTGGGGGCTTTCGCAAAGAAGGTTTCGAAGTCCGTCCGCTGTTCCAGTTGGGCTTCCAACTCCTTCTGACTATAGCCTGTCAACCAGGAGATGACCTGATCGACCTCTGCTTTGGTGCGTCCTTTCTTCTCCGCCTTCGCAACGTAAAGCGGGTAAACGCTTGCGAAGCTGGTGGTGTAGATCCGGTGTTTTGTCATGAGCACTCCGGGATCGCTTGTTGCGGGATGTGACAACACCTTACCCCGCCGCCGCCTTTGCCGGCGCCACGCTGACGGCGAGCTTGCCGTAGCGGTCGGTGAACGCCTCGGTGTCGATTTCCTCGAGCTTGATCTCGCCGCTCATGACGCCTTGCTTCCACGCCGCCTGCGCCGGATCGTTCTGGAATTCCGGCATCACCTCGCGGCCGAACAGCTCCAGCGATTCGCAGATGTGCTCGTGGCTGTTCTTGCCCGCCTGGTTCAGGAGGATGACCTGGTCGATGTGCGAGCCCTGGAACCGCTTCAGCTTCCTGCGGATGGTCTCGGGCGAGCCGATCAAACCGCCGCGCAGCGCGGCCTCCTGCGCCTCCGGATTGTCGCGTTTCCACTTGTTGTACTCGTCCCACATGTTGACGGTGTAGGGCGCCGGACGCTGGCGGTTCTGCGAGGCGCCGTAGAAGCGCAACGCGAACTGGAAGAAGGTGGCGCCGTCGGCGCGGGCGCGGGCCTCCTCGTCCGTCTTGGCGCACATGAAGAACGACACCAGCGCCATGTTCGGATTGATCTCGTAATCGGCGAGCTTGGCGAGACGCTTGGTCATGGCGTTGTAATAGGCGTGCACCCAGGCATGCGCGGCATCCGCGCTGACGAACTGGAAACCGAGCGCGCCAAAGCCGTGCCGGCCCGCGCGTTCGATGGTCTGTAGCTGCGAGCAGGCCATCCACAATGGCGGATGCGGCTTCTGCACCGGTTTCGGCACGACGTTGCGCAAGGGGATGTCGAAATATTTGCCGTGATGCTCGCTGCCCGCGTCCTTGAACATCGGGAAGATCGCGGCGACGGCTTCCTCGAACACCTCTTTCTTGGTCTCCATGTCGCGGCCGAACGGCGTGAGCTCGGTGATGGATGCGCTCTCGCCCATGCCGAATTCGCAGCGCCCGTTGGAGAGCAGGTCGAGCACCGCGACGCGCTCGGCGACACGTGCAGGATGGTTGGTCGTGAGCTGGAGGATGCCGTGGCCGAGCCGGATGTTCCTGGTGCGCTGGCTTGCGGCCGCGAGAAACGATTCCGGCGAGGGCGAGTGCGAGTACTCTTCGAGAAAATGATGCTCGACGACCCAGGCGTGGTCGTAGCCGAGCTGGTCGGCCAATTCCATCTGCGAGAGCGCGTTCTGGTAGAGGTTGAGTTCGTCGCCTGCCACCCATGGACGTGGCAGTTGCAGCTCATAGAAGATGCCGAACTTCATGACGCCTCTCCCAAGTGTTTTTGCCGCTCATATTTTTGTTGCGGGCATCTTAATGGGTGGGGCGGCGCTGTCTACGCAGTCGCAATTCCGCCTTGCGGGAGAAGGTGCTTTTCGGCGCGGCGGCCATTGAGGACCACACCGATCAAGGTGAAGCGGACCAGCAGATGATAGCTCGCCAGCATCGGAGGAAGCGCGACGATCAGAATGATCGCGAACTTGATCAGCCCGGGCCAGTCGAGCTGCGACAGCGCGACCTGCAGCGCCATCACGATCGGCAGGTGGATCAGATAGAGCCAGTAGGATGCATCCGCGAGGTAGCGCCACGTCCGACTGAAGCCTGACATGAAGCGGAGGGCGAGGCCGAGGACCGCGAATGTGGCAACCCAAATCGCCGGTGCGTAGAGGATGGCGGAGATCAGCCTGAGCGTGGCGAAGCTGACCGGCAGTTTCGGCGCGACAGGCGACGACAGCATCACGCCTGACAACGCGAAGCTGACCAGGATCAGGAAGAGCGCGAGCAGGACATGCGTCAGCCAGCGTCGCTCGATGAGCCGCAGCAGATCGACCTGCCGATGCAGGAGCCAGCCGACGCCGAATGCGGTGCCGAAGCCGATCCAGGCCTGCGCGTTGGTGACGAGCGATTGATCCGGCGTCCTCACGCCCATCACGTTGATCCATCGTTGGTCGAGGCAGAAGGCGATGCCGATCGGGATTGCCAGAACCAGGGGAGCCAGCGGATTTCGCATGATCCGCGCGAAGACACGGTCAAACACCATGCGTAGCGAACCTGATGCATCAAGCCAGACCATCGCACCGCGCAGCAGCAGCATCGCGACATAGAGCTCCAGCAGCACATACAGAAACCAGAGGTGGGTCAGGGGGAACTTGGGCAAGGCCGGCAGCCAGCCGGACGTGGGGTGGATCGGACCGCCATTTGGAAAGTGAGATGCCCAGATCACGATCAGAACGATCGGCATGAACACGAGCGGCCAGCCGATCACCAATGGCAGGCCGATCCGCTGTAGCCTGTCCCTGACGAAGCCCCAGCTCCCCCGCCGGTGAAAGCTCATGCGGGCAAAGAAGCCGGCCATCAGGAAGAAGGTCGTCATCCGGAAGACGTGGATGGTAAAGGACAGCAGGCCCAGAGCGACACTTGGATGGGTGTCCTGGATGATCCAGAACCGGGGCGTGGCTGGCACAAACGACAATGTCGCGTGCAGGACGATGCCGAGCAGCAGGGCGCCACCCCTGACTGCGTCCAGAGCATGGAGCCTCTCCGATACAGGGGCGGCGGCGGTCGGGTGGGACATGGATAGGCTCGTTCCGGCTGGATGGGAGTTTATGCTGGACGATCTAGCCAATCGGCACAGGGCCTTCTCGCCTGATCCAAAAATCGGCTAGCCGATTTCGCGGCGCGGCTGGCTGAGTTCAGCGCTGTCGGGCCGGCTCAGCGCCTCACGCCGGAACTCGGTCGGGGTCATGCCGGTTTCAGCCTTGAACGCGCGATTGAAAGGTCCGATCGACTGGAAGCCCGCATCCATGGCGATGGTCAGCACCGGGACCTCCCGTTGCGTCACATCGGACAGCGCCAGCCTGGCGTCCTCGATACGGTAGCGGTTCAGGAAAGCGTTGAAGTTGCGATAGCCCAGCCCTTCATTGATCGCCTGGCGCAGCCGATGCTCGGGAACGTCGAGCCGCGCCGCAAGCGCTCCGATCGCAAGGCCTTCCTGGCGGTAGGTTCGCTCCACGGTCATCAGATGATCAAGGCGCCGCAGCAGGATCGGGTCGACGACCACCCGCCCCGCGGCGGCGCGATCGGCGATCCGGGCTTGCCTCCCCGTCTCGCCGGATGCGATCGCGGCCGTGGCGTCATCGACGGCCATCGCCGGCGCGCTGAACAGGCCGATGGCGGCAAGCATGGCCACCACGAACAGCCCGAGCGCGGTCGGGAGACTGCCGGGCGCACCGGGAACCGCGACGGGAATTGCGGCGAAGCCGGCGACGGCGACGGTCGCGATGAGCACGACATTGATCGCAAGCATCGCCAGCCGCAGTCGGCGTCGCCGCGCGACCAGATCGGCTCGCCAGGTCTTGACCGTCTGAATCGCGGCAGCGAGGGCCAGCACCAGGGTGGCCAAAGCCAGGACTCGCCCGCCTGCGCCGGCCAAAGCGGGCCAGTTCGCCCAGCCCAGCGTGATCGCAAACCCGAAAGCCACGATGCTCAGCCACAGGGCGCCGTGCCAACGTCTCAGCACGAAATCGTCGTCAAACGCCGCGCGCGCCCACAGCCAGAAGACGGCAGGCTGCGCGGACAGGATCGGCAACACCCACCACCAAGCCGTTTTGGGGAGGTTGGGCGCCGTCGCGATCGCATAGAATATGCCGCCTGCGCACATCGCGATGCCCAGCAAAGCCTGCTGGCCGGTTGCACGACGCAGCAAGGCCACGAGAACGATCAACAGGAACACGCCGCTCGCCGCGCCGCGAAGTCCGAGATCGATCGCCGTCAGCCCCGTCGCGTTCACAGCTCGTATCCCCGTTCGATGCCAAATTGTCGCATCGCCTTCGCACGGGCACAACCCAAACTTGTGCTTGTGGTCTGGCGGCAGCCAGCATCGCAACTGGACGGATTGATCCAGATCAAGGCGTCAGTGGCCCTGCTGCATCTAAGGTGCGGCAAGGCAACGGCCCGGATGCCGTCCCAATCCCCACATTCCAAACGAGACCGAATATGTCGGCCCCAGACGACGCGACTTCGCGCGTGCGCCGTAAGCGCATGGAGATTTTCGCTTTCCTGTTCCTGACCGCAATCGTGATGCCCGTCCTCGCGGTCGGAACGGTCGGCTCCTACGGGCTCGGCGTCTGGATCTACCAGATGTTCGCCGGCCCTCCCGGCCCGCCTCCCTCCCCGCATTGATCTCCTCGAAGCGAAAGACAGGCATCATGGCCGAATCCAAACTCAACCGCCGCGCATTGATCACCGGCCGGGTGCTCAGCGCCGACCGCATCGTCGCGCCGCCCGGTTGCGAAATTGCCAGCATCATTGTGCAGGCGCGCCCCGAGCGTCTGGACCAGTTGGAAGCCGCGATCACCGCCCTTCCCGGCTGCGAGATCCACGGCCGCGATGCGCGCGGAAAGCTCATCGTCGTGACCGAGGCGCCTGATTCCGGCAGCCTCGGCACCCTGCTCAACACCATCCAGTCGCTGCCCGACGTCTATTCGGCGGCGCTGGTCTTTCACGCCATCGAAACGGTTTAAGGCCGGGAGAGTCGTCATGACATCGCCAAATCTCGACCGCCGCCAGATGCTGAAGCTCGAGGCCGCCGCCATCGCGGCCGCCGCTGCGGGCATGCCGGCACCGGCGCTCGCCGCGAACCTCGTCGCCGAGCGCGACGTCGCCGAACTGAAATGGGACAAGGCCGCCTGCCGCTTCTGCGGTACCGGCTGCTCCGTGATGGTCGCAACCAAGAACAATCGCGTCGTCGCCACCCACGGCGACATCAAGGCCGAGGTCAATCGCGGCCTCAACTGCGTCAAGGGCTACTTCCTCTCCAAGATCATGTACGGCCACGACCGCCTGACGCAGCCGATGCTGCGCAAGACGGCCGGCAAATACGACAAGAACGGCGAGTTCACGCCTGTTACCTGGACCGAAGCCTTCGACATCATGGAGGTGAAGTGGAAGGAGGCGATCAAAAAGCGCGGGCCCAACGGCGTCGCCATGTTCGGCTCCGGCCAGTGGACGGTCTGGGAAGGCTATGCGGCCGTGAAGCTGTTCAAGGCCGGCTTCCGCACCAACAATATCGATCCCAATGCGCGCCACTGCATGGCCTCGGCCGTCGCCGGCATGATGCGCACCTTCGGCATCGACGAGCCGGCCGGCTGCTATGACGACATCGAGGCCACCGACGCCTTCGTGCTGTGGGGCTCCAACATGGCGGAGATGCATCCGATCCTGTGGACGCGCCTCGCCGACCGGCGGCTCTCCGCACCGCATGTCCGCGTCGCCGTGCTCTCGACCTTCGAGCACCGCTCGTTCGACCTCGCCGACATCGGCATGGTGTTCAAACCGCAGACCGATCTCTACATTCTCAACGCCATCGCCAACCACATCATCAAGACGGGCCGGGTCAACAAGGACTTCGTTGCCGCGCATACCATCTTCAGGCGCGGCCAGACCGACATTGGTTATGGTTTGAGGCCGGAGCATCCGCTGCAGAAGAAGGCGACGGGCGCGGCGAAGGCCAATGATTCCACCGAGATGAGCTACGACGAGTACGTCAAGTTCGTCTCCGAGTACACGCTGGAGAAGGCGGCGGAGATGTCGGGCGTGCCGCTCAACCGGCTGGAGGCGCTCGCCGAACTCTATGCCGACCCCAAGACCAAGGTGGTCTCGTTCTGGACCATGGGCTTCAACCAGCACACCCGCGGCGTCTGGTGCAACAACCTCGTCTACAACATTCACCTTCTGACCGGAAAGATCTCCTCGCCCGGCAACAGCCCGTTCTCGCTGACCGGCCAGCCCTCGGCCTGCGGCACCGCGCGCGAGGTCGGCACCTTCTCGCACCGCCTGCCGGCCGACATGGTCGTCACCAACAAGGAGCACCGCACCAAGGCCGAGCACATCTGGCAGCTGCCGGAGGGCACCATTCCCGACAAGCCCGGCGCCCACGCCGTGCTGCAGAGCCGGATGCTGAAGGACGGCCTGATCAACGCCTATTGGGTGCAGGTCAACAACAACCTCCAGGCCGGTCCGAACGCCAACGAGGAGACCTATCCGGGCTTCCGCAATCCCGACAATTTCATCGTAGTCTCGGACGCCTATCCGTCGGTGACGGCGCTCGCCGCCGACCTCATCCTGCCGACCGCGATGTGGGTGGAGAAGGAAGGCGCTTACGGCAACGCCGAGCGGCGCACGCAATTCTGGCATCAGCTCGTCCCTGCACCCGGCGAGTCCAAGTCCGACCTCTGGCAGCTCATGGAGTTCTCCAAGCGCTTCAAGATCGAGGAGGTCTGGCCGGAGGAGCTGATCGCCAAGAAGCCGGACGTACGCGGCAAGACGCTGTTCGACGTGCTCTACAAGAACGGCCAGGTCGATAAATTTCCGACGTCGGAGATCGAGGAAGGCTACGCCAACGAGGAGTCCAAGGCGTTCGGCTTCTACGTGCAGAAGGGCCTGTTCGAGGAATACGCCGCGTTCGGCCGCGGCCACGGCCACGACCTCGCGCCGTTCGACGCCTATCACCGCGAGCGCGGCCTGCGCTGGCCCGTCGTCAACGGCCAGGAAACCAAATGGCGTTTCCGCGAAGGCAGCGACCCCTACGTCAAGCAGGGCACCGAGGTGCAGTTCTACGGCTATCCCGACGGCAAGGCGCGCATCTTCGCCCTGCCTTACGAGCCGCCGGCGGAATCGCCCGACAACGAATATCCCTACTGGCTCTCCACCGGCCGCGTGCTGGAGCACTGGCATTCCGGCACCATGACCCGCCGGGTGCCCGAGCTCTACAAGGCCTTCCCCGAGGCCGTGTGCTTCATGCATCCTGACGACGCGCAGGAGGCGAAGATCCGCCGCGGCGACGAGGTAAAGGTGGTCTCCCGTCGCGGCTTCATCCGTGTCCGCGTCGAGACCCGCGGCCGCGACCGGCCGCCGCGTGGCCTCGTATTCGTGCCGTGGTTCGACGAATCCAAGCTGATCAACAAGGTGACGCTGGATGCCACCGATCCGATCTCGCTGCAGACCGATTACAAGAAGTGCGCCGTGCGCATCGAGCGGGTGAACGTGTCATGATGAAACGATTTGGAATAGCGCTGCTCGCAGTCGCGATCGCGGCCGGCGCGAGCTCGCTGACCGCGCAGACGGTGACGTCAGGCCTGCGCGGGCCGACGCCGCTCAACGACGAAGGTCCGGCGCCGCCGATGCTGCCGAACCGCAACACCTCCGAAAGGGAAGTGCGCAACTATCCGGAACAGCCGCCTGTCATTCCGCATACGATCGACGGCTACCAGATCGACCTCAACGGCAACAAGTGCCTGTCCTGCCATGCACGGGCGCGCATCGCGGAATCGCAGGCGCCGATGGTCTCGATCACCCACTTCATGGATCGCGACGGCCAATTTCTGGCGTCGATCTCGCCGCGCCGCTTCTTCTGCACGGAATGTCACGTGCCGCAGAACACCGCGACACCGCCCGTCAGCAACGACTTCACCGACATCGACACGCTGCTGTCGCGCGCAAGCCCGGGTGGCCGCCGATGACGACGACCGCTGATGAGCCCGACGAGGGAATGAAGGCCAAACGCGGCTTCGTCGCGCGAAGCTTGGACTTTGCGCGCGAGCTCTGGCAGGTGCTGATCCGTCCGAGCTCGGTGTTCGGGCTCGGCGTGCTGGTGCTGGCGGGCTTCATGGCCGGCGTGATCTTCTGGGGCGGCTTCAATACCGCGCTGGAATTGACCAACACCGAAAAATTCTGCACCGGCTGCCACGAGATGAAGGACAACGTCTATGCCGAGCTGAAATCGACCATCCACTTCGCCAACCGCTCCGGCGTGCGCGCGACCTGTCCGGATTGCCACGTGCCGCACAACTGGACCGACAAGATCGCCCGCAAGATGCAGGCCTCCAAGGAGGTCTGGGGCAAGATCTTCGGCACCATCGACACCCGCGAGAAATTTCAGGATCACCGGCTCGAGCTGGCGGCGCATGAATGGGCGCGCTTCAAGTCCAACGATTCGCTGGAATGCCGCAACTGTCACAGCGCCGATTCCATGGACATCACCAAGCAGTCGCCGCGGGCCTCGGTCGCGCATCAGCGCTTCCTGTTCACCAAGGAAAAGACCTGCATCGACTGCCACAAGGGCATCGCCCACCATCTGCCCGACATGCGCGGTGTACCCGGCTGGCAATAGGGCGCCCCGCCCGGCTTGAACCGGCGGTGCGAATGGTTAGTTTTGGGGCTGGCGAATCGCTCCGTTTCGCCCCCTCCTCAAGACAGACATGGCCACATTCACCCCGCATCAGGATGCCGCGCTCAAAGCCGTTGGCGACTGGCTCAAAGCCAAACCCGGCCGCAACGGCACGCCGCCGGTGTTCCGCCTGTTCGGCTATGCTGGCACCGGCAAGACCACGCTGGCGCGGCACATCGCCGACGGCGTCGACGGCGAGGTGAAGTTCGCCGCCTTCACCGGCAAGGCGGCGCTGGTCATGCGCAACAAGGGCTGCGACGAAGCCTCCACCATCCATTCGCTGATCTACCGCACCCGCGAATCCGGCGAGGAACAACCCAGCTTCGAGCTGTGGGACGACGCCCCGGCGTCCAAAGCCAAGCTGATCGTGATCGACGAATGCTCGATGGTCGATGCCGAATTGGGCCGCGACCTGATGTCGTTCGACTGCCCGCTGCTGGTGCTGGGCGATCCCGCGCAGCTGCCGCCGATCCAGGGCGGCGGCTTCTTCACCAATACCGAGCCGGATGCGATGCTGACCGAGGTGCACCGCCAGGCCCAGGACGATCCGATCGTGCGGATGTCGATGGACGTCCGCGAGGGCCGCGAGCTCGACATTGGCCGCTACGGCGAAAGCGAGGTGGTGTCGCGCAAGGAGCTCGATCCTGATCGCGTCATGGCCGCCGACCAGGTCCTGGTCGGCCGCAACAACACGCGGCGCGCGTACAATATGCGGGTGCGCCAGCGCCAGAACATCGAAGACGTCTTCCCCGTCGCCGGCGACAAGCTGGTCTGCCTGCGCAACAATCGCAAGAAGGGCCTGTTCAACGGCGGGCTGTGGCGCGTGAAGTCGCGCAACACCTCGCGCTCGAAATCCCGCATTCTCAGCATGAGACTGTCGCCGGACGAGGATCTCGGCCACAAGGTGACCAAGGTCTCGGTGCGTGCCGATTGCTTCGAGGGCGGCGTCGAGGCGATCGCCTGGGAGCAGCGCAAGCCCTATGACGAGTTCGACTACGGCTACGTGCTGACCGTGCACAAATCGCAGGGCTCGCAATGGGACGACGTCGTGCTGTTCGACGAGAGCTTTGCGTTTCAGGAGAGCCGCGCGCGGTGGCTGTACACGGGAATTACGCGGGCGGCAAAGCGGTTGAGCATTGTGGTGTGAGGCTGCCGTAGCTGCCGTAGCCCGGATGAGCGAAGCGATATCCGGGACAGAAGGACCCGCATGTCGCTACGCTCATGCGGGCTACGAATTCGAGCCCGGCCCTCACTTCCCCACAACAAAACAAAAATCCTCTCTTCCCGGCGGCGAGCCGTAGGAAAACGGCTGCTGCACGTGCTTGGTCACAAGCCAGACGTCGTCGCGGACGATGTCGAACAGCTTTCGGATCTCGACGCGCGGCATCTTGATTTCGCGGGCGAGCGCGGTGGCGAACGGGCTGTCGGCGCCGCCGTCGCCGTCCATCGCGGTCTCGCCGTGCTTGGCGGCGTAGACCACCATGAAGCCGGCGCCGGGCTCGATGTTTGAAAAGCCCTTGTCCACCAGCTTGAGCGACAGCGTGCGCTGCATGGTCGGCGCGAACGGATTGTCGCGGCAGGCATCCAGCATCACCAGACGCACTTTTCGCGCAGCGCCCACCGCCGCGATCACCTGCTCCAGCGCGACCGCCTGGGTCTCGGCGTCCCTGTCGGCGGCAAGCTTGGCATCGACGGGAACGAGGTAATTCACGCCGCCGATCTCGAAACCATGGCCGGCGTAATAGACCACCGCCCAATCCGCCTTCTCCGCCTCGGCCGCAAACGTCTGCAACGCTTCGAAGAACTTGTCGCGGGTGAGATCGCTGACGGATATCACGGTCTGGAAGCCGACATCGCGCAGCGCGGCTGCGATCATTTTCGAGTCGCGTGGCGGATTGGGCAAGGCGTGGACGTTCTTGTAGGCGCCGTTCCCGATCACCAGCGCCACGCGGCGCCCGGTGGATCCGGCCGGCGCCTGCGGGGTCAGCGCGGCCAATCGCTCCTGCGCGATCGCGCGGGCGCGCGCGACGTCGAGCTCGTCGAACTTCGTCAGCGAATAGGCCGCCGCACGATAGTCGGCACGGGCCTGGGCGAGGTCCTTCTTGCGCTCGTAGATCTGGCCGCGACCCGAATGTGCCCGGACATTGTTCGGGTTGATCTGGATCGCAATGTTGTAGTCCTTCAAAGCGGCGTCGAAATCGCCCTTCAACATGTTGACGTCGGCGCGATTGTTGATCGCGTACGTGTTTTTCGGCTGCTTCTCGATTAGGCCGTTGCAGTCGGCGAAGGCCTGGTCGTACTTGCCCATCATGCCGTAGGTGATGCAGCGGTTGGCGGTGATCTGCTGCGCGCCCGGTTCGATCTTCTCGGCCTCCGCGAAATCGGCGATCGCGCCGTCAAAATCCTGCATCAGCGTGCGCACGCGGGCGCGATTGGTGTAGCCGAGCAGGAATTTTGGCGCGTATTTGATCGACAGGTTGAAATCGTCGAGCGCGCTTTGCAGCGCCCCCCGGCGCAACTGGATGATGCCGCGGTTGTTGTAGGGGACACCGTAGGTCGGGCGCTTCTGGAGCGCGAGGTTGTAGTCCGTCATCGCATGGTCGTCCTGGCCCGTCCGCTCATAGGCGAGGCCGCGCAAATTGAGCGTGACGACGTTGTCGGGATCGAGATCGACGGCGATGGACAAGGTCTCGATGGCGTGGACGTAGTCGCGCTTGTTGATCAGCGTGTTGCCGCGCACGGAGAGCGCGATGGCCTTGTCCTTGCCGGTGAGCCGGTCGGCGTTGAGCAAATTGTCGCAGGCCTGCGCCCTCGCCTGCGCATCCGCCTGGCGGTCGCGGCAAATGGCGAGGTCGTCGCCGGGTTTTGGATCGGCCGCAGCGATCGAGCTCCAGCCGGCCAGGATGGCGAGCACGGCGACGAGGGTCAGGGATGCGACGCGCAGCATGTTGTCAGGTCAGCTCCAGCCATCATTCTTTAGGTCGATCACCGATCGCGCCGGTTCATCTAGCCCGGAGTTCCTGTCCTCGCCAAGCCGGGCCGCTCCAGGCGGCGCGTTTCACAGACTCGTGTCCGTCCGGCCGTAACAATCGCCCGGTCCGCCCGTATCTCGACTATCCGAAAATGCCGGGCTGTTCGCCCGGCCCCAACCGCCCTAGACTGTCAGACCTTCGGAAAGAGGATCGCCATGCGCCGACCTGCCATCCTGTCCCTGCTCGCCGCAACCACCGCCCTGACGCTGGCCTTTGCCGCGCCGACCCGGGCCGCAGAGGATGCGGTCGTGATCCCCGCCCCCGCGGTTGACGCGGCGCCCGCTAGCGGGATCCAGACCGCCGTGATCGCCGGCGGCTGCTTCTGGGGCGTGCAGGGCGTGTTCCAGCACACCGCGGGCGTCGTCAACGCGGTCTCCGGCTACGCCGGCGGCACCAAGGCGACGGCCGACTACCAGACCGTCTCGAGCGGCCGGACCGGCCATGCGGAATCCGTCGAGATCAAATACGACCCGAAGAAGATCTCCTACGGCAAGATCCTGCAGATCTACTTCTCGGTGGCGCACGACCCGACCCAGCTCAACCGGCAGGGCCCCGACAGCGGCACGCAATATCGCTCGGCGATCTTCACCACCTCCGACGAGCAGAAGAAGGTGGCCGAGGCCTATATCGCCCAGCTCAACGGCGCCAAGGTCTTCAGCAAGCCGATCGCGACCAAGGTCGGCGCGCTGGAGGCGTTCTATCCGGCGGAGGCCTATCACCAGGATTATCTGACGCTGCACCCGAACCAGCCCTACATCGCCTACAACGACCTCCCGAAGGTCGAGAACCTGAAAAAGCTGTTCGCGGATAACTATATCGAGAAGCCGACGCTGGTGAGCGCCAGCAAGGCCACCAACTGATCGCAAGATCACTGAACAAGATCACTGAACAAGATCACCGAAAACAAGATCATCGAAAAACGGGAGACCCATGCCCGACACCAAGACGAAAACCACGGACGACAAGGTCATCAAGAGCGAACAGCAATGGCGCAGCGAGTTGTCGCCGATGCAATACGCAGTGCTGCGCGAGAAGGCGACCGAGCGTCCCTTCTCCGGCGAATATGAGCACGACCACCGCGCCGGCACCTATACCTGCGCCGGCTGCGGCAATGTGCTGTTCGAGTCCGACGCGAAGTTCGATTCCGGCTGCGGCTGGCCGAGCTTCACCCAGCCCGCCGTCGAGGGCCATATCGACGAGGAGCGGGACGTCACCCACGGCATGATCCGCACCGAGGTGCTGTGCGCCAAGTGCAGCGGCCATCTCGGCCATGTCTTCCCCGACGGCCCTGGGCCCACGGGCTTGCGTTACTGCATCAATTCCGCGGCGCTGAAGCTCGAGCCCAAATAAACCTTGCGCGCCGCCGGGTTCCGTCATGGAACCCGGCGGCGCGATGTGCTTTTCTTCCCTGGTGGTGCGGCCGGCCATGGCGTTGCGGCGGCCGCCAGGGAGGATGCCATGACGCTTGGGACCATCCTGATCATCCTGGTGATCATTTATCTCGTCGGCGGCCTGTCGGGCCGCGTCGGTGGCTACGGCTACGGAATGGGTCATTCCGGCATGGGGATCGGCGGCCTTGTCCTGGTGGTGCTGCTCGTGCTGCTGCTCCTTGGCAAGCTATAAACCATTCAAACCTCTGATATTATTGTAACTTTCCCAGTTGCGGAGCTGCCATGCGCGGATTCATCATCTCGCATCGCGGGGGTCGCAATTTTGTCAAAACGGGCTATATTAGAGGACGAAAATGACATGTGCGGCGCCCACTCAATGGTGGCCTCTGCCCGTCCCAACCCCACGCGCTTAAAGCCCCAGAGAGATCACGAGGTCTTTGACCATGCGTCCACTGCGTCCGTTCAACTTCAACACTTCCGCCGAACTCTTCCCCGCTGCGATCCGCAAGAAGAAGCGTGCAGGCTTCACCTATCGCCGGTTCGGCACCGCGGCCGAAGCCGTCCAGTTCGCGATGGAGCAGTTGCCGACGGACTCGCTGAACGGCGCCTATCTCCAGGTCGAGGAAGCGCGCTTCGACCAGAACGGCATCCGCTCGCTGTATGAGAGCGAAGCCTTCCCGCTGCCCCGCCACCGCAAGCCGGTGGAAGCTAGCACCGACGCCGCCGACGCGGCATAAATTTTCGTAACGCGCTCCGATGTGCGCTGAAAGCGCGATGGCCGAAAGGCCGTCGCGCTTTTTGCGTTTTGGGCAGTGTCAGTCTTGGGGAGTGTCAGACTTGGGGAGTGTCAGATGCGAGGCTGCTTGTCGAGCCAGCGGCGAAGCAGGCGCACGTTGCGCATGTTGGCACGGAACATGACGTCGAAGGCGTCGCCCGCGAACGGCACAATTCCCACAACGCCGTCGAGGGCGACATTGCCGAGCATGCGCGCGGTGATGTACCAGGGCGCCCCGAGCGCCCTCGCCTCTCGCACCAGCCAGAGCGAGATCGCGGTGGTGATGATGTCGCCGACGACGGGGATCAGTCCGATCAAGCCGTCGATGCCATAGCGGATATTGGTTCCGGGCAGCACGAAGGCGACGTCGAGCAGCTTTGCGATTGCCTCGATCCGCGCGATCCGCTGCTCGCGCGTCAGATTGCCAAACGGGTTGCCGGCGAAGGGACTGTCCTTCCCGAACTCGAAGCGAAACTCGCGAAAGCCCTGCTCCAGCGTTTCGGGCCGGATCTCGCGACCGTCCTGATCGATGATCGGTCCACGCCCCTCGGTGCCGGAAGAGGCCGCACCCGGGCGGCTTCCCGAACGGGAGCGACGTGGAGCAAGGATATCGTCATCGGACATGGTCATGGCCTGTAGGGAACGCGCCAGCGCGGCGGAGGTTGCTGCGGCGTGATCGAAGGTCGCCCTCAAGTCTGTGCTGCCGCCGGCTGCGGCTCCGGGACATATTTATGCACGAGCCAGGATGAAAGCACCGCCGGCACAAACCCGACGAGGCCGTACAGGATGAATTGCACCGCGCCCGAGTCCGGCCCGCGCGAGCTGTAGGTCAGCGAGGCCAGGATGAAGGCGAACACGCCAACCAGCAGCATCCGCAGCACCGGGCCGATCCGGCGGATGTGGACCAGGATGTCGTCGACCGCACCGATCATCAGCGAGGGCAGGAAGCCGAACAGATAGCTGTATTGCAGGGACTTGAAGAACACCGCGAACAGCTTGCCGACCTCAGCGAGATTGGTCTGGGTCCAATAGCCGGACTGATAGGTCGTCGTCAGCAGCAGCAGGAACCCGCCCACGAACGGGCCAACCAGCGCAAACACGAGATAGCGTTTCATCAGGCACCCTCATCCTTCGCCCCGTTATAGCAGCGCCGCGGGAACCTTGAATAGCGGGAGGTGCGGGCTCCGCGCTGGGAACAAGCGGCATAGCGACGGACTTGAAACTCACCTGTCAGATTTGGAGCCGCCGATGTCCCACAAACTGTTCTTCCTGGCGACGATCGCGCTGACGGCCGTCAGCGGCTTGTCGAACGCGCCCGCTTTCGCGCAAGGCCATATGGGTACGCCGCAGGAGCAGAAGGCCTGTTCGCGGGACGCCTCGCGCTTCTGCCGCAAGGACCTCGGCAACGACATGGCGGTGCAAGGCTGCTTGCAAGCCAACCGGGCCAAGCTGTCGCGGTCTTGCAGCAAGGTGTTTCAGAGCCACGGCATGTGAGGACCGGAACCATCCCCGGATAATGGAGAGTGAAGCCATGTTGCGCGACGAACAGCTCTCGATTCTCAGGGACATCAGCCAGTCCATCGCGTTTGCCGACGACCGGCACGGCAAGATAGGCGAGCTGATCGCCGACGGTTACGTGATGAAGGACGGCGATCTGTTCGAGCTCACGGCAAAGGGCGTTACGGCGGTCGAAGAGCACGCAGCGCTTGGCGCAAGCGATACGGAACAAGCGAGCGTATCCTCCGATCGATTGATCTGATCGCACGCGAGTCGCATTGTGCGTGACGTGCGCGCAACAATTGCGAATTCCTTTTCGCCTGCCATTGCAGCCGCGTGACAATGGCGCATACTTGATTCGGGCGGCGCAGCACTTTTCGATTCGAACATCACGAGAGATCGAGCGACCACATCCGGGATTGAGGTCCCGGCGTGAAGGCTGTGACATGCGGCAGATCAAGCCGCGTGCGGCGCCCCAAAACCAAGTGGCTCAACCCACGGAACTCGGGGACGCATTCCGCATGACACGCTACCAGACATCGCAACTCTCTTCGCCGTCACAACCGCAGCCATCGCTTTCCAGACATCGCCCGGCCTTTCCTTCTCGTCCGAAGCGCAGCAGATGTGCTCCGGCGATGCCATGCGGCTGTGCTCCAGTGAGATCCCCGACATCCCCAGGATCAGGGCCTGCATGGTGCAGAAGAAAGCTCAGGTCAGCCCCGGCTGCCGCGCCGTAATGGACCGCGAGCACGCCGCCGCGACATCGCGCAAGCGGGAAGCGACGGCGCAGTAGAGAGAGCGTACCTGCGGCCATCCTTCGAGACGCCCGCCCAAGGGGCGCGCCCTCAGGATGAGGTCTCGTTTCGCGGCGAGATATCAAACCCTCATGGTGAGGAGCCCGCCAAGGCGGGCGTCTCGAACCATGCGGGCCGAGGTCTCACGGAGTAGAGATCTAGTCGCCCCACTGCGCGAAGGCGTCGTTAAAGGCGCGCTCGCCGGGAGCGCCCTTCTCGATGGCGATGATGGCGCGGCGCTGGTTGGCGTAGACCAGGGGCACGTCGAACCAGGAGCGCTCCTTCAGGAGCTGGACGTTGCGGCTGCGGTCGGCGTCGACGTTGGAGAGGCCGACCAGGAAGAAGCCGTCGGTGACCTTGACCGCGAGGCCTGCGAGCGGCGTGCCGCGTGCCTGCTCGTTCGACTTCATCAGGATGCCCGGCACGTTGGCGACGCCGCCGCCCGAAAAGTCCGCCGGCAGGACGAAGGTCAGCTCCGCGGTGTGGCTCGCCGGCAGGGAGGAGTCGGTGTTGCGGCGGAACGACATCGTCATCTTGAATTTGCGGTCGGGGATCTCGATGTCGGCGCGCACGGCGACGTCGGCCTTCTGGTTGCCCGACGCCTTGATCGGCTCGAGCCGCCACACCACCGAGCCGACATATTGCTTGCCCTTCGGATCGGATGGATCCTCGTCATAGAGCACGACCTTCTGCGCCACCGGCGCGACCGGCTGGTCGCTGGCCGAGGGCTGGCCGACGCGATCCGGAATCTTGGGCCTGCTCTGCGGCTGCGACGAATCCCTGGGCGCCTCCACCACCTGCGTCGGCGAAGACTTCAACAGGTTGGTCGCGGTCTGGACCAGCTGCTTGCCCCAGAGGATGCCGGCGCCGACCAGGATCAGCACGATGCCGACGGCGATCGCGCTCTTGAACGGAAACACGGAGCCGGTGCGGGCGCGCTTCTTCTTGGGTTCGCGGTCGAGAACGGGGATGTGCGGACGTTGCGACGGCGGCTGCGACTGCGGCGCGTAGCGCTCGGCCTCCTCGATCGATTCGTCGTAGGAGTAGGGCGCGTCCGTCCCGGCGGCGCGATTTTCCAGGCTCGGCTCGAGCCGGTCGAATTCCGGCGAGGGCGAAGGCACGTTGGCGTAGGTGCGGCGCGCCGCGCGGTTGGCCTGCGCGGCGGCGCCGCCGAGATCGTTGGCGTCGGCCGTGATGTCGCGGAAGCCGCGCACGCCCGGTGCCGGCGGCAGCGGCGGCGGGGGTCCCATGTCCGGCGGACGGCGCCCACCGGCACGATCACGTCCGGCCGGCGGAGGCTCCGGCATCGACGGCGGTGCCGGCGGACCCGGCTGTCGCGGCGCGTCGAAACGCGGAGCCCGCGGCGCACGGGGGGCGTCGCCCTGGTCATCAACGTTGAAGGAGGGCCGGTCGGCGCGCGGCGGCGGCGGAGCCGGACGGGTGCGCGGCGGGGCAGCGGCTTGGGGCGCGGGCGCATTGCCCTCGGTGGCGCGGGTGCTGGCGCGGCGGAAGGCATCGCCGCTGCCGCTGCTGCGCGCGCCGCCACCGGGGCGCGAGGCCTCGCGGGCACGCTGGGCGGCCTCTGATTCGACCTTGCGGACGGCCTCTTCCAGCGAGAGCCGCTCGCGCGTGATCTCGGATTCGGAGAGCGGCGGCTGCACGCTGCGCAGTTGCGCGATCAGCGCCGTGCGCGCCCGCTCGTAGAGCGCGCGACGGCTCTCGCCGGGAGCGTTGGGGTCCAGGGCGGCAATAGCGCGGGCGATCAGCGGATAGTAATCAGCCATTTCTACTCAATTATACGCGCGTCCCGGTAAGAGATCGTTAAGCCTCAAACGGATTTTGTACCAGGATAGTATCCTCGCGTTCGGGGCTGGTGGAAAGCAGTGCGACCGGGCACCCCACCAATTCCTCGATCCGGCGGACATATTTGATCGCCTGGGCCGGCAGCTGGGCCCAGGACCGCGCATTGGCGGTCGGCTCCTTCCAGCCTTCGATGGTCTCGTAGATCGGCTCGACCCGGGCCTGGGCGCCCTCGCCCGCCGGGAAATGATCGATCTCCTTGCCGTCCAGCTTGTAGCCGGTGCAGACCTCGATCGTGTCGAAGCCGTCGAGAATGTCGAGCTTGGTCAGCGCCAGACCGTTGATGCCGCAGGTCCGGACCGCCTGGCGAACCAGAACCGCATCGAACCAGCCGCAGCGCCGGGGCCGTCCGGTATTGGTGCCGAACTCGCGGCCGCGCTCGCCGATCTTGCGGCCGGTCGGGTTGTCCTGCTCGGTCGGGAACGGGCCCTGGCCGACGCGGGTCGTATAGGCCTTGCAGAGGCCGAGCACATAGCCGACCGCGGCGGGGCCGAGGCCCGACCCGGTCGCCGCCTGCGCCGCCACCGTGTTCGACGAGGTGACGTAAGGATACGTGCCGTGATCGACGTCGAGCAGCGCGCCTTGCGCGCCCTCGAACAGCATGCGCTTGCCCTCGCGCCGCTTGATGTCGAGCAGCCGCCACACCGTCTCGGCATAGGGCAGGAGCTGCGGCGCCAGCGCGGTCAATTCCTTCAGGATCTCCTTGCCGTCGAACTCCGGCAGGCCGAGGCCGCGGCGCAATGCATTGTGATGCGCCAGCAGCCGGTCGATCTTGTGCGGCAGCGTGTCGAGATCGGCGAGGTCCATCAGGCGGATGGCGCGGCGGCCGACCTTGTCCTCGTAGGCCGGGCCGATGCCGCGGCGCGTGGTGCCGATCGCGGTCGCCGCATTGGCGGATTCGCGATGCGCGTCGAGTTCGCGGTGCAGCGGCAGGATCAGCGTGACGTTCTCGGCAACCCGCAGATTGTCCGGGCTGACCGCGACGCCCTGCGACCGCAGCTTGGTGACCTCGTCGAGGAAGGCGGCGGGATCGAACACCACGCCGTTGCCGATCACCGACAGCTTCTGCTCGCGCAGCACGCCCGAGGGCAGCAGCGCCAGCTTGTAGGTCTTGCCGTTGATCACCAGCGTGTGGCCGGCGTTATGGCCGCCCTGGAAACGGACGACGATGTCCGCCTGCTCCGACAACCAGTCGACGATCTTGCCCTTTCCTTCGTCGCCCCACTGGGCGCCGACGACGACAACATTGGCCATTCGCGGGTAATCCCTATGCAATCTGTTAGATGCGCCCAGCCCAATCACGGCCGGGGCCGCTCGAACGCGAGGCAGCCAACCGGATAAAGGATGCAGCCTCTGTAAGCAAGCAAGAACGGGGCTTTTTCGGGGCCGCGAGCGCACTCCAAGCCTTTGATATCCCCCGAAAATTCAGAACCCTTCGCGACAATCGCAATGGCTTCGACCAAAGCGTGAGAGGCTGCTTCCACCGCTGCATGGTCGCGATGCATCCGGCCCCCGTTGATGCAACCTCGATTTCCGTGTCTTTGAGGGAAGCCGGGTTATGATCTGGCCCGGACACCCCCGGGCCCGGAGGTCTCGGCGCATGACGCGGGGCCACAACAATCACAATGTCCGCCACCGGCCAGCCCACGAGCGCGGAAACATCCGGTCAAAACTGGATCGCCAACCAGCCTTATCTGCTGCTCAGCATCACGGCGCTGTGCTGGGCGGGCAATGCCATCGTCGGGCGGCTCGCGGCCGGCCACATCCCGCCGGTGACGCTGTCGTTCCTCCGCTGGTTCTTCGCCTTCCTGCTGGTGCTGCCGTTCGCCTGGAAACACCTTGCGCAGGACTGGCCCGCGATTCGCGGCAAGCTCGGCCTGATGGTCACGCTCTCGATCACTGGCATCGGCGCCTTCAACACGCTGCAATATTGGGCGCTGGAGCATACGCAGGCGCTCAACACGTTGCTACTTCAGTCAGCCGCGCCGCTCGTCGTGGCGCTGTGGTCGCTCGCCATCCTCGGCATCCGGCTCACCGCGGCGCAGGCCTTCGGCGTGCTGCTGTCGATGTGCGGCGTGCTAATCATTCTGCTGCATGGCGATCTCACCACGCTGTCGAACATCGATTTCAACAAGGGCGACCTCATCTTCGTCGTCGCGCTGATCATCTTCGCGCTCTATTCGGTGCTGACCTTGAAGCGACCGCCGATGCACGGCCTGTCGTTCCTCGCCTTCACCTTCGGCTGCGGCGCTGCCTGTCTCATTCCGCTGGAGATCTGGGAGTTGTCCGCGCGTCCCGTGATGAAGCTCGACGGGCCGAACCTCCTGACCCTGTTCTATGTCGCGGTGTTCCCCTCGACGCTCGCCTATCTCTGCTTCAATCGCGGTGTCCGGCTGATCGGCGCCAACCGCGCCGCGCCGTTCTTCCATGTCGTGCCGGTGTTCGGCTCGATCATGGCAATGGCATTTCTGGGCGAGAACCCCCAGGCGTTCCACTTCATCGGTTTCGCGCTGGTGCTGGCCGGCGTGTTCGTGGCGTCGCGGAAGCAGGCGAGCTAGGCTTGGGGCCCGGTTCGATCGCCTGCGATCAAGCGTTTGCCGACGGGTTCATCCATACCATCTCCCAAACATAGCCATCCGGGTCTTCAATGTGTCGGTTATACATGAAGCCGAGATCCTGCGCCGGATTGGGATCGGCGCGACCGCCCGCAGCCACCGCGCGGGCCAGCGTTGCATCGACGGCATCGCGGTCGTCGACCGTCAGGGCGAACATAGCCTGGCTGTGGCGCCGCGCGTCGCCGATCTCGCGTTGGGTGAATTCACGATACTGGTCGTGGGTCAGCAGCATCACGCCGATCGCATCCGTGAACATGAGCGAGGTCGAATTTGCTCCGGAGAATTGAGGGTTCACCGCGCCACCCAGCGCTACGTAGAACGCCGTCGATGCGGCGAGGTCGCGTACAGGCAGGTTGACCAGAATCATCTTGGACATTGCTTTTCCTTCGAAAGCGACTGCAAGCCGCGCCAGGGTCTTTCATTGGGAACAGAGAGCTCTCAACACTCCTCCCGAAACTGCATTCAAATGTAGCGCGCGGCGCCCATGCAGAGCGCGGCGATGCCCAGCAGGCCCGCCGCCGCACGTTGGGCGGCGGCGATACCTGCACGGAGGTCCTCCGGCTTGCCGGCGCCGCGACGCAAGGCCACGAGCGCACGGGGGCCGATGACAGCCTGAACACCGGCCGCGATCAGTGCGCAGACAGCACCAACCGCGAGCACCTGTTCGGTCGTGCCGAAGCTGTGGGAATGAACGAGATGCCCGAGATAGCCGCCGGTCAGGATGGCAATCGTCGCCGCGCCGAGTTGTGGAAAGACCAGTTGCTCACCGCCAACTCCGCCGATGCGGGCCAGCGCAAAGCTTGATCCCGCCCAGAACACGGACGACAACACATGAAGTGACAAGGCGATCACGAGGGCAGTCTGCATGGCAAGCTCCGAACCGGCTTCTAAATTAGATATACTACATGTATAGTCAATACGTCAACAGAATGGCGAGGCGATGCCTAAGCGCAGTTATGTGAGCTCCGCACGGGCTTCCGCGGCGGCGGCGACGCGCGAGCGCATCATCGCGGCCGGCGCGCGCCTCCTGCGCGAGGACGCGAGCATTGCGAACTTCTCCCTCGACGTCGTTGCGAAGGCGGCCGGCGTCACGCGGTTGACCGTCTACAACCAGTTCGGATCGCGGCGGGGATTGCTGGAGGCCGTGTTCGACGACATCGCGCACCAGGGCGGACTGTTCGAACTGGCCGGGGTGATGACGATGGCGGATCCGCGCGCCGCGCTCGACCGGGTCATCGAAATCTTCTGTACGTTCTGGGGGCGCGATCCCGCCATCAGCGGGCTCAACCAGGCCATCGCGACCGATCCGGAATTCGGCGAGGCGCTGATCGAGCGTAACGAGCGACGGCGCGAATTGCTGACCACGCTGCTGTCGCGGATCGTCGGCAAGCACGCGGCAAAGCGCGCCATGCGGGACGCGGTCGATTTGATCTTCGTGCTGACGAGCTATCCGACGTTTGCGGTGTTGAGCCGACAGCGGTCGACGGAGGAGGTCTGCCGCCTGCTGCAGACGGCGTGTCACGCGATTGTGGACGGCCTGAAGTAAGCCGGCGGCAGGCGGCGCTATTTCGTCTTGAACTTGCTGTACGCTTCGTTCATCGCAATGATGACGTGCTCGGCGCAGGCGTTGACGCGGTGCGGATCGGCCTCGCTCTCGTAGGCCTCCGACGTCATCATGTCGACGAAAGCCGCAACTGTGGGATAATGGACCAGCGCCGCGAAATCCCAGTTGTTGCCCTGCTGCGGGCCGAGCGCGACCGCCTTGGCGTCGCCGGTCCAGAGCAACGTGCCGCCGCGCGCCTTGATCATCGGCACCGTGACCGTACTGTAGCGCAAATAGGCGTCCCAGCCGGAACCGTCGCCGTCGCCGGAGCGCGCGTGGAAGCGCATCAGATTCAACATCACCACCGGTGCATGCCGATCGAGCCGCTCGAGGCCATCGATGTTCAACATATTAACCGCCAATGCCGCCTCCTCTGGTCATGCCTGCATTGTAGCATTGCGGCCGCGTGTCTTGTGTCACGACATAAATCCGGCGCAAGCTTCTAACCAACGCCAATGACGATCGCTCCGCCCGCGCCACCGGCCTCCAATCCAGCCAGTTGGCTCAACAACCAGCCTTATCTGCTGCTCAGCCTGAGCTCGCTGTTCTGGGCCGGCAACATCGTGCTCGCGCGCCACGTCGGCGCGCATGTGCCGCCGCTGACGGTGACCACGATCCGCTGGTTCGGCGTGTTCCTGATCCTCCTGCCCTTCGCCTGGCCGCACCTGAAGCGCGACTGGCCGAATCTGCGCAAGAGCCTGCCGCTGATGCTGTTCCTGTCGCTGGTGGGCTTTGCCTTCAACAACGCGATCTCGTATTGGGCGATGCAGTACACGGAAGCGCTGAACGCGCTGCTGATCCAGTCGGCCGGGCCGCTGTTCGTGGCGCTGTGGTCGCTGGTGCTGTTCGGGGTGCGACTGACCGGTGCGCAGCTCGCCGGCATCGCGATCTCGCTTCTCGGCGTGCTGATCATCATCCTGCGCGGCGATCTCGCCGCGCTCGCGAGCATCAGCTTCAACAGGGGCGACATCATGTTCGCCTCCTCGCTGGTGGCGTTCGGGATCTACTCCGCCTTCATCCCGCGGCGACCGAAGATCCACCAACTCTCCTTTCTCTCCTTCACCACCTGCTGCGGCGCGACGATGCTGCTGCCGACCGCGATCTGGGAGGCCTGGAGCGGTCGCGTCCTGCAACTCGACGGGGTGACGCTGGCGACGCTGGGTTACATCCTGATCTTTCCCTCGACGCTGGCCTATCTGTTCTTCAACCGGGGCGTGGCGCTGATCGGCCCGAACCGCGCCGCGCCGTTCTTCCATCTGGTGCCGGTGTTCGGCTCGGCGATGGCGATCCTGCTGCTCGGCGAAAAGATCCAGCCGTTCCACCTGATCGGCTACTTGCTGGTGCTCGCCGGCGTCGTGATCGCCTCGCGCCAGGGCTCTGCGGTGAAGTAATTCCGCACCGCGAGACGAGGCGACAAACTCGCGTCTTCCGATTTCGACGAGGAGACGCTAGGTTCCCGCCAACGAAAAAAGAGGGAACGAACCGACATGCTTTCAGCGTTGATCCGAAACCTGCGTGCCATCGGCACGGCCGCCCTTTGTCTCGCCGCCGCGTCCGCTGCGCAGGCCGACAACTATCCGAGCCGCAACATCACGCTGGTGCTGCCGTTCGCGGCCGGCAGCGGCACCGACACCACGACGCGGCTGATCTCGCAGCATTTGTCGCAGGCACTCGGCGTCGGCATCGTCATCGAGAACAAGGCGGGCGCCAACGGCATGATCGCCGCCACCTATGTCGCGCGCGCCGCGCCCGATGGCTACACGCTGCTAGTGACCACCAACACCACGCATTCGGCCAATCCCTATCTGCTCAAAAGCCTGACCTACGATCCGGTCAAGGACTTCACCCCGATCGCGCGCACCGGCGACCTGCCCTTCATGCTGGTGATCCACCCGGAGGTGCCGGCCAAGACCGTCGGCGAACTCATCGCCTACGGCAAGGCCAATCCGGGCAAGCTGAGCTACGCCTCGGGCTCGTCCTCGGCGATCGTGTCGGGTGCGACCTTCGCGCACAATACCGGGCTCGACCTCCTGCACGTGCCCTACAAGAGCTCGCCGCCGGCGCTCAACGACGTCATGGGCGGCCGCGTCTCGATGATGTTCGTGGACATCCTGACCGGCCTGCCGCATGTCCAGGGCAACGCGCTACGCGCGCTCGCCGTCACGACGAAGAACCGCTCCTCGCTGGTGCCGAACCTGCCCTCGATGCAGGAGGCCGGCGTGCCGGACTTCGACATCTCGTCGTGGCAGGGCTATTTCGGCCCCGCCGGCATGCCCAAGGAGATCGTGACAAGGCTCAATGCCGAGATCCGGAAGATCGTCGAGAAGCCGGAGATCAAGGCCCAGCTCGCCACCCTCGGCATGGACGCGTTTTCGGGCACGCCGGAGCAGCTCGGCACGTTCGTGAACGAACAGCTGGTGTTGTGGGAGAAGCTGATCCGCGAGGCGGGGATCGAGAAGCAGTAGGGCGGTCTCGTAGGGTGGGCAAAGCGAAGCGTGCCCACCGAGAAATTACCGCGAACTCAAAAAGAAAAAGGTGGGCACGACGCTTCGCGTCTTTGCCCACCCTACGAATTCAGTGCAAGCCTTACGCCGCGCGCATCTTGGCGAGGAAGCCGTCGACTGCACTGCGCAGCGCGCCGGATTGGCTGTCGAGCTCGCGGGCGTTGGTGAGCACGTCGCTTGCCGCCGTGCCGGTCGCTTCCGCGGCCGAGGTGACGCTGCCGATATTGGCGTTGATCTCGCTCGAGCCGGCCGCGACCGACTGGATGTTGCGCGCGATCTCGCGGGTCGCCTCGCCCTGCTGCTCGATCGACGCGGAAATGCCCGCGGTGATCTCGCTCATCTCGGCGATGGTCTGGGTGATGCCGCCGATGGCAGCGACCGCATCGCTGGTCGAGGTCTGCATCGCCGCGACCTGGGCGGAGATTTCCTCGGTCGCCTTGGCGGTCTGGTTGGCGAGCGCCTTGACCTCGGAAGCGACGACGGCGAAGCCGCGGCCGGACTCACCGGCACGCGCCGCCTCGATGGTGGCGTTGAGGGCGAGCAGATTGGTCTGCGCCGCGATCGAGTGGATCAGCTTGACCACCTCGCCGATCTTCTCGGCGCCGGTGGAGAGTTCCTGCACCGTGGCATTGGTTCGCTCGGCGTCGTTGACGGCGCGGCTCGCCACTTCGGTCGAGCGGGTGACCTGGCGGGAGATCTCCGCAACCGAGCTCGACAGCTCTTCGGCCGCCGCGGCAACCGTGCCGACATTGCCCGACGCTCTCTGCGAGGCCGCGCCGACGGTCGCCGCACGCGAAGAGGCGTCGCTGGCGGTCGCGGTCATCGATTGAGCCGTGGCTTGCATGCCCGTCGCGGCCGAGGAGACCGAGCGGACGATGCCGTTGACGCTGCGCTCGAAGTCGCTGGCGATGCCCTCCATCGCGCTGCGACGTTCCGCCGCGACACGATCCTTGGCATCGGCTTCGGTCTTCTCGAGGTCGCGAATGCGCAGTGCGTTGTCCTTGAAGATCTGGACGGTCGACGCCATTGCGCCGACCTCGTCGCCACGGCCGACGCCGGGAATGTCGCCGTCGAGCTTGCCCTCGGCGAGATCCTTCATGCGGGCGCCGAGCAGAACCAGCGGACCGCTGATGCTGCGGCCGAGCAGCCAGGCGACGCTTCCGGCGACGATCACGATGCCGAACATGGCGAGACCGAGCAGCCAGTAGACCGGGCCCATCTTTGCGTCGATGTCGTCGAGATAGGCGCCGGTGCCGAGATACATCTCGAGTTCGGGAACGGCCACCGCGTAGCCCATCTTCCGGATCAAGCCTTCCTGGCCCGGTTTCGCGTATTCATAGGTCAAAAGGATCGAACCGTTAGCCTTCGCACCGTTCATCAGCTCCCAAGACAGTTTGCGGCCATTGGTCAGAACTTCCATGCGGTTGCTGCCGATCTGCTTCGGATCTGGCGCCAGCTGCGTGATACCGTCATAGGACGTTCCGAAGAGATAACCGGCGCCTTTGTCATAGGTCATCGCGTTGCCGTAGCGGCGAAGATCAGCCATCGCGGCATCCTTCGTCATCTCGCCCGCATCCACCCGCTTCTTCAGCGCCACCGCATAGTTGCGGCCCATGTCGACGATGGCCTTGGCCTGCTCGATGCGCGCGTTCACCATCTCCTGCTTCATCAGATAGCCGGAAAGAACCCCGGAGATGCACAGGCCGAACAAGGTGACGCCGACGAGAATGCCGAGCTTGGGGGCGATCTTCAGATTGCTCAATTTCACGGGATGGCTCCGGCAACAAAGGGATAAGGACGCGCGAGGGAATCGACCGCAATTGAATCAACTTTTAGTGGCGACCCCTTAGCAACCTGTTACGGGACGCCCCGTAGAAGCCCGGAGGAAATGTCGGGGCCGTCGCACAATCGTCGCCACGGCAACCGCCGATTGTACGCAACCGGCCCGATTTCGCGTAAAAGACGCAAAGGCCCGCGCGAAGGCGGGTCACAACAAGAAACCAAATCGGGAGCAGGATATGCCGAAATACAGGGTGGTGACGCCGAAGGGCGCGAGCTTCACGGTCGCGAGCAGCGATTATTCCTACGAGCGTGAGGCGCTCGATCCGATTGACGCCGAGATCGTCGAGGCGCCGGCCGACGAGGCCGGGTTCATCGCCGCCGCCAAGACTGCGGACGCCATCTACGCCAAGGGCATCCCGATCACCAAGACCATCATCGACGCGCTGGAGACCTGCAAGGTCATTACGCTGGGCTCCGTCGGCGTCGACAGCGTCGACATCAAGGCCGCGACCGCGCGCGGCATTCCCGTCACCAACATCCCCGACACCTTCATCGAGGAGGTCGCCGACCATGCCATGATGCTGCTGCTCTCGGGCTTCCGTCGGCTGGTCGAGCAGGACCGGATGGTGCGCAGCGGCCGCTGGGCCGAGGGCAGGCCGGCGTTGTCGAAGATTCCGCGGCTGATGGGCCAGACGCTCGGCTTCATCTCGTTCGGCCGCGTCGCGCGTGCAGTTGCGAAACGCGCAGCTCCGTTCGGCCTGCGGATGATGGCCTACGATCCCTTCATCCAGGAAACGCTGATGTCCGACCACGGCGTGATTCCGGCGACGCTGAACGAGGTGTTGTCGCAATCCGACTTCGTCTCGATGCACGCCCCCGCCCGGCCCGAGGTGCATCACATGCTCACAGAGAAGCACTTCCGGCAGATGAAGAAGGGCTCGGTCTTCATCAACACGGGCCGCGGCGCCACCGTGGACGAGGAAAGCCTGGTCAAGGCGCTGCAGGAGGGCTGGATCGCCCATGCCGCCCTCGACGTGCTGGAGAAGGAGCCGCCCTCGCACAACAATCCGCTGCTCGGGATGGAAAACGTCACCCTGACCGCCCATGTCGCCTCCGCCTCGGCACGGTTTGACGAGGCGCGCAAGCGCCGGGTGGGCTACGAATTGTCACTGGTGCTTCAGGGCATGTGGCCGGTAAGCTGCGTCAATCCGTCGGTGCTGCAAGACACCGCGCTCCGCCGCTGGCAGCCTGTCAGCATGGACCGCGGCCCGAACAGCTAGGCGGGACGGCCGCGAGGCGCGCCGGCAACCGGAAAGACCCTTCACCGGCGATCAACGCCGGGAAGGGAAACACATAGGGAGGAACCGATGAGGAACGACATCACACGTCGTGATGCCTTGGCGCTGGGCCTGTCCGCTGCGGCAATCGCGGCAACCGGTGCTCCGGCAAATGCTCAATCCGCGATCAAGGCCGCGGACGTCCCCACACCGAAACTGCCGATCGAGAAAGGCGCATCCCTGCGCATGCTGCGACCGGTCCGTTTCGTCCAGGCCGACGAGGACGTGTTCCGCGCCAATGCGGCAAAATTCACCAAGGAGACCGGCGTCGAGGTCAAGGTCGATTTCGTCGGCTGGGAGGACATCAACCAGCAGACCGCGGTGACCTCGAATTCCGGCGCCGGTCCCGACATCATCATCGGCTTTTCCGACGCACCGCACATCTATGTCGACAAGCTGGTCGAGCTGACCGACGTCGCCGATTATCTCGGCAAACGCTACGGCGGCTGGCTGCCGCTGGCGCAGCGCTACGGCAAGAAGAACAAGAGCCCCATTTGGATCGGGCTGCCGTTCGGAGCCACCGCGGGTCCCGTGATCTATCGCAAGTCGATCCTGCAATCGGTCGGCTTCGATAAGGTGCCGGAAGACCATGCCGGAATCCTAGACCTGTGCCAAAAGCTCCAGAAGGCCGGCAAGCCGGCGGGCTTCGCCCTCGGCAATGCCAAGGGAGACGGCAACGGGTTCGCAAGCTGGGCGCTATGGTCGCACAACGCGGCCCTGCTGGACGAAGAGGGCAACGTCATCATCAACAGCAAGGAGACGATCGCCGCGCTGAACTGGGTCAAACAGCTCTACCCGACCTTCATCGCCGGCACGACGTCCTGGAATGACGTCAGCAACAACCGCGCCTACGCCGCGCAGGAGATCGCGCTGACCGCCAACGGCGTCTCGCTGTATTTTTCGCTGAAGAACGATCCGGCGACCAAGGCGATCGCCGACGACAGCGAGCATCAGTTGCTGCCGAAGGGTTTGGCCAAGGTGTCGCCGATGGCGGGCCTGACGCTGAACGCCATGGTGTTCAAGCACAGCCAGTACCCCAACGCCGCAAAGGCCTTCCTGCAATACATGCTGGAAAAGGACCAGTACGAACCTTGGCTCAACGCCAATTCCGGCTACTGGTCCCAGCCGCTGGCCGCCTATGCCGAGGCGGCCGTGTGGTCGCAGGACCCCAAGGTGAAGCTGTTCAAGGACACCATGAACAGCACCTATTACGACGGCTACGCGGGCCCGATTTCGACCGCGACCGGCGCCGTGAGCGCCGACTACGTGCTGATTCAGATGTTCGCATCCGTCGCGACCGGCGCTGCCACACCGGAAGCCGCGGCCGCGGAAGCCGAGCAGCGCTGCAAGCGGTACTTCCGACGGCAGAAGTAAGGCCAGAGCACAAGACGGCCGTCATTGCGAGGAGCGTAGCGACGAAGCAATCCAGACTGCAACCGCGGAAACAGACTGGATTGCCTCGCTTCGCTCGCAATGACGGTGTGGCGGCATTCAACGACAGGACAACGACCCGATGTCCGTGACCACACTTCCCACTCTCGCCCTCGCACGACGGCAGCCCTCCTGGCTGGTGCGCCTGTTCGACTACAAGCCGTTCCTGATCGTGATGTGCCTCGCACCCGCGATCGGGCTGCTCACGGTGTTCCTGACCTATCCCCTGGGTCTCGGCATCTGGCTCGCCTTCACCGACACCACGATCGGCAGAAAAGGCGTCTTCGTCGGTCTGGAGAACTTCCAGTATCTGCTCACCGATTCCCTGTGGTGGAACGCGGTGTTCTACAGCGTGGTCTACACGGGGATCGCGACCTTCGGGAAGTTCGCGCTGGGCTTCTGGCTGGCACTGCTGCTCAACAACCATTTTCCGTTCAAGAGCCTGTTGCGTGCCATCATCCTGATGCCCTGGATCGTGCCGACGGTGCTCTCGGCGCTGGCGTTCTGGTGGATCTACGATCCGCAGTTCTCGATCATCTCCTACCTGCTGGTCGACGTGCTGCACTGGCGCACCACCAATATCGACTTTCTCGGCTCGCCCTGGCCGGCGCGCTTCTCGCTGATCGCCGCCAACATCTGGCGCGGCATTCCCTTCGTCGCGATCTCGCTGCTGGCGGGCCTGCAGACCATTTCGCCCTCGCTCTACGAGGCCGCAATGCTCGACGGCGCCAGCGCCTGGCAGCGCTTCCGCTACATCACCTTCCCGATGATGATGCCGATCCTCGCCATCGTCATGACCTTCTCGATCATCTTCACTTTCACCGACTTCCAGCTCGTCTACGCCATCACCCGTGGCGGCCCGGGCAACTCGACCCATTTGCTGGCAACGCTGGCCTTCCAGCGCGGCATTGCCGGAGGCGAGCTCGGCGAGGGCGCGGCGATTGCGGTGTCGATGATCCCGTTCCTCGTGTTCGCGACGCTGTTCTCTTATTTCGGCCTGGCGCGCCGCAAATGGCAGCAGGGAGAGAGCAATGACTGATACCGCCGCCCAACCGGCTGCCGTCGCCACCACACCGCCGGATACCATGGCCTGGGATTCCGGGCTGCGGCGGCTGATGATGATCTATCTGCCGCTCGGCTGCTTCGTGCTGATCCTCCTGTTTCCGTTCTACTGGATGGCGATCACGTCGTTCAAGCCGAACGCGGAGCTGATGAACTACAAGGAACACAATCCGTTCTGGATCTCCTCGCCGACGCTGGCCCACATCAAGCACCTCCTGTTCAATACCGCCTATCCGCGCTGGCTATGGACGACGATGCTGGTTGCGGTCGGCGCGACCACGCTGTCGCTGATCGCGAGCACGCTGGCCGCCTACGCGATCGAGCGCCTGCGCTTCCGCGGCAGTCCCTATGTCGGCCTCGGCATCTATCTTGCCTATCTCGTGCCGCCGTCGATCCTGTTCATTCCGCTTGCAACCGTGGTCGTGCAGTTCGGCTTGTTCGATTCACCGCTGGCCCTGATCCTGATCTACCCGACCTTCCTGGTGCCGTTCTGCACCTGGCTCCTGATCGGTTATTTCAAGTCGATCCCCTACGAGCTCGAGGAATGCGCGCTGGTGGACGGCGCCACACGGCTCCAGATCCTGCGCCGGATCACGCTGCCACTGGCGGTGCCCGGCCTGATCTCTGCCGGCATCTTCTCCTTCACGCTGTCCTGGAACGAGTTCATCTACGCGCTTGCCTTCATCCAGAGCGGCGCCAACAAGACGGTGCCGGTCGCGATCCTGACCGAGCTCGTCACCGGCGACGTCTACCAGTGGGGCGCGCTGATGGCGGGATCGCTGCTCGGCTCGCTGCCGGTTGCGATCTTCTACTCGCTGTTCGTCGATTATTACGTGTCGTCGCTGACGGGGGCGGTCAAGGAGTAACTCGTGGCAACGGCGTTTGGCCCGGTTTCACAAAACTGCAATGCGCGGTCCGCATAAGACGTCCTCCATTAACAGGAGACGCACATGCGAGCGACTTTTCTTGGCACCGTCGCAACGATCATTCTTACCGCGAGCTCCGCGCTCGCGCAGAGCGAAGGCGAATTCCCCGCCAAGCTCGCCGGCCATGTGGTGATGCCGGCTGCTACGTTCATCGACGCGCCGGCTGACGCGCCCGCCGATCTCAAGACATCCGGCAAATACACCACCGGCAAGCGGGTCGACGCGCTCGGCACGGTGATGGGCAAGTCCTATGAGCGTGCGACCGGCGTGTCGCTGCCGTTCAAGGGCCAGCCGCTGCAGGGCCATTCCGGCATCAAGTCGATGGGCGACGGCACCTTCTGGGTCATCACCGACAACGGCATGGGCGCGCGCGCCAATTCGCCGGATTCGATGCTGTACCTCAACCGCTACAAGATGGATTGGGCCGGCGGCAAGATCGAGCGGCTGGAGACCGTGTTCCTGCACGATCCCGACAGACGCGTGCCGTTCCGCATCGTGCATGAAGACACCGAGAGGCGTTACCTCACCGGCTCCGACTTCGACACCGAAGGTTTCCAGATTATCGGCGACACTTTCTGGATCGGCGACGAGTTCGGCCCTTACATCCTGAAGGCCGACAAGACCGGCAAGATTCTGGCCGTATTCGAGACGGTCGCCGACGGCAAGCCCGTGCGATCGCCGGATCATTGGGCGGTGGCGACCCCGGGCGCCCCGGGTGCGACCTACACCAACGTCAACCTCCGACGCTCCAAGGGTTATGAGGGCTTCGCCGCCTCGAAGGACGGCAAATTCCTCTACGGCCTGCTCGAGGGCCCGCTGTGGGATGCCGAGAAGAAGGACTGGGAGAAGGTCGACGGCAAGGAAGCCTCGCGCATCCTCGAATTCGACGTCACTGCTGAGAAGTTCACCGGCCGCTACTGGCAGTATGTGTTCGAGCAGAACGGCAACGCCATCGGCGACTTCAACATGATCGACCCGGCGAGCGGCCTGATCATCGAGCGCGACAATGGCGAAGGCACGCCCGACAAGGCCTGCCCGCAAGGCACCCGCGGCGAGAACTGCTTCCCTGACGTGGCCAAGTTCAAGCGCGTCTACAAGATCGAGCTCACCGACGCCAATGTCGGCAAGCCCGTGCGCAAGATCGGCTATATCGACCTCCTGAAGATCAGGGATCCCGATAAAAAGGCGAAGAACCCGCTCAATGACGGCGTCTACACCTTCCCGTTCTTCACCATCGAGAACGTCGATCGTGTCGACGAAACCCACATCATCGTCGGCAACGACAACAATCTGCCGTTCTCGTCCAGCCGCGATCCCAACAAGGCCGACGACGACGAGTTCATGCTGCTCGATGTCGCGGATTTTCTGAAGGCGAAGTAAGCCAGCGCTCTCTCAACGCGGTCATGCCTCGGTCAAGCCGGGGCATGACAGCGGAGGGCTTATCGCACCGTAAACTCCACCGGAATCGTAAAGCTCATCGCGCCGTTCCTGATCTCGTCCGGGATCGGCGGAAATGGCGCGGCCTGACGGACCATCGACATGGCCTGGGCGTCGAACGCGGCAATGCCGGACGAACCGCTGAGCCGGCTGGACGTAACCTGTCCGCTCCGGCTGACGGTGAAGCTGAGCCTGGCAACGCCGCGCTGACCGCCGCCGCCGGACGGATATTGGTGGAAGCGCATCAAATGCGCGCGGACCCGCTGATTATAGGATGCGATCACGGAGGCCACCGCGCCGGCGCTCATCGCGGATGCCATCGGCGCCTCACGCTCGGCGCGCGGCGGAGCGCTGGTGCGCGGTGCAGGGATGGCCTCCGACGGCTTCCTGGCTTCGCGACGGACCAGCTTCGGCTTCGCCGGCGCAGGCCTTTCGATCGGCACGATCTTCGCCGGCTCGGGCTTGGCCGGTGTGGGCTCGAGCTTCTGCTCCGGCGGCGCGACCACATCCGGTTTCTGCTGCGGCGGCGTCGGCGCGATGGTCTCCTCGGCGGCCCGCTGCTGCACCGGCTCCGGCGGCGAGGCGTCGGCCTCCTGCATCACCGGTCCCGGCGCGACGTCGTCCTGCACCAACTGCGGTGCCGACGTCACCGGCGCCATGTCGATCATAATCGCCGGTAGGCTGACGCCCTGCTCGGGCTGCGATTTGAGCCAGCTTGTCGCAAGAATCGCGGCCCCGAGATGCAACGCCACGATCACCGCTGCCGCTACGCTCCATCGCGCGCCCTCGCGCTCGCCAAGCGGCTCGTGCAGGGCAAAGGCGTTCGCGGCCATCAGCTGCGACCGTCGAGGCCGACCAGCGCAACTTTCAAATAGCCGGCGTTGCGCAAGCTGTTCATCACCTCCATCAGGTCGCCATAGGAGACGGCCTTGTCGGCGCGCAGATAAATGCGCTCGTCCTTGCGGCCCTTGGTGGCGGCATCGAGCGAGGTACTGAGCGCATCACGGGCGACGACGTCCTCGCCGACCGCGATCGAGAGATCGGGCTTCACGGTGACGAAGACCGGCTTGTCCGGCCGCGGTGCCGGCTCGGCCGCGGTCGCCGGCAGCTCGACGCCGATATCGACGGTGGCGAGTGGGGCGGCCACCATGAAGATGATCAGCAGCACCAGCATCACGTCGATGAACGGCGTGACGTTGATCTCATGGGTGACGTCGAGATCACCTGGGTCGCCGCGCTTGAGCGGCGATCCCGACCGTGCGCCGAGCTTCGCGGCCATGGCCTACTCCGCCGCCCGCGCCATGCGGAACTCTCTGTGATCGCGCTGCCGGCTCACCAGCAGCATGAGCTGCGCCGAGGCATCGCCCAGCAGCGCCCGGTAATTGGCGATGCCGCGGACGAGGTGATTGTAGATCACGACCGCCGGGATCGCAGCGACGAGGCCGAGCGCGGTCGCGAGCAGCGCTTCCGCGATACCGGGCGCGACAACCGCAAGGCTCGTGGTGTGGCTCTCGGAAATGCCGATGAATGAATTCATGATGCCCCAGACCGTGCCGAACAGGCCGACGAACGGCGCCGTTGCGCCGATGGTCGCGAGCACGCCGGTGCCGCGCGCGATCTGCCGCGACATCGCGGCCTCGACCCGCTCCAGCCGCAACGCGACGCGCTCCTGGAGGCCGTCGTCGAGGATGCCGCCGGAGAGCCCCGCTTCCTTCGCGCAGGACTGGATGAGCTGGGCGACGGCGTCGCGCGCATCGCCGGTCTGTTCTGCCACCTCGGTCAGCTTGATGTTGCCTTCAAGCGCGCGCGTCCGCTGCAAGGCGAGCGTGCCCTTGCGGCGCAGCTCGATGGACTTGGCGAGCCACACGGTCCAGGTCACCAGCGAGGCGACGGCCAGCCCCACCATCACCGTCTTCACGATGATGTCGGCGCTGACGAACATGCCCCAGGGCGACAAATTGCGCGGCAACAGCGCCTCGTCGATCGCGAAGGCGGGCGCCGGCGCGAGCGCCAGCACGATAGTCACGATCGCGTGCCGCAGCCTGGAATTGCTCTGCATCCTGATCTCCCGACAGACAAAACGAAGCTATGCCGCGGGCAATGCCGCGATCCGATCCGCGAGCTGCCGGAACCGCACGAGCTGATCCGCACGCAGCGCCCGGGTCTCGTCGCGGCCGACGAAGACCTTGAACATGATGCCGCCGTCCGCGTTGACGAAAGCGACGAAGGCCGAAGTCTTGCTCATGAAGGGACGCTCGACGAAGGCCACGGCCGCACAACGCTCGTGCCGGAGATGGCCGTGCAGGCCCTTCGGCTGCATCAGGTTGAAATAGCCGCGGCCGATCTCGCCTGCGGGAATCGCGCCGGTGAACTCGAAGATCGCGTCATCCGTGTGGACGATCAGCGTCACCTCGCCCCACGCGGCGATATCCTGCATGGCGGCGGCGAAATGCTCGCCGCCCCCCATCCGAACCATCGACGACGGCAGCGCCTCGATCACCGCGCGCGGCGTGACCTTGCGCTCGCGCGCGACGTCCTCGATCACCGCACCGGGGTTGTCGGCCATATACGCCTTGAGATCGGCGGGATCCGTGCTCAGCATGTCCAGCTCCTTTCGTGCTTCGCGCTGCCTCAAGCGGCCGCGGCCTTGCGCTCGCTCTGGATCACCTCGAAACCTTCGAATTTGGGATGACCGAGATAGAGGCTCTCGCCGGTTGGATTGTCGGCGCGGGCATGGGCACGACGAAACTGGTCCGAGCGCGTCCAGGCCTCGAACGCCGCCTTGTCGACCCAGGTCGTGTGCGAGGAATAGAGCGTGTGATCCTCGGCCTCGGGGCCCTTCAAGAGATGAAACTCGACGAAGCCCGGCATGCTGCCGAGATAGGATTCGCGGGTAGCCCAGACGGTTTCGAACGCGGTCTCCGCGCCCTTCTTCACTTGAAAACGGTTCATGGCGATGAACATTCAACTCTTCTCCTGTCAGTCATGCAGATCGGCGAACGCCGACCGGGTCTTCAGAACGCGCCGAAACCACGCCGGGGACATCGGCGTGGCTTTGGAGGCCGATGCGGCCCCCCATCGGGATAGCCGGCAGTCTCTTTAGGTGCCGCCAAAGTGGTACTTGAGGCCTCCCTTGATCACGAGCCCCGCGCCGGCGCTCGCCCACTTCACGTCGTTTTGCGTATCGCCGGTACTGCCGACCGGAACCGCGTAAGGCCGGTAGTACCGGTTGAAGAGATTCTCGACCGAGAAATTGAGCGTGAGGTCCGACGTCGGCTGATATTGAGCATAGAGATTCACGAGATCGTACGACGTCGCCGGAGTGTAGCTCCGTGGGATGTCGTAATTGGCGATGGCCGATGTCCACATCACCGAGAGGATCAGGGTTCGGTCGAGCAGGCGCACGCCAGCGGTCGTGGTGACCTTCTGCGGCGGGACGCTGTACAGGCCAAACCCCGTCTGCAGGTTCTTGCCATTTTGATACGTGCCGGAGAGACCGAGGAACCAGAGATTTGCGTCGTACATCGCCTCGGCTTCCACGCCCTGAATGCGCGCCGACGCCACGTTCTGATATTGCAGGAACGGCAGCACGGTGAGGCTCGGTGCCGGCGGCGGACCGGTGGGAACGACCAGGGGATTTCCGTAGGCGACCTGATCGATGAAGTCCGTTATGTCGTTGCGGAACACGTTGATCTTGCCGCGCAGCGTATCACCCGGAGTGAACAGGTCATTCTTCTTGATGTTGAAGCCGATCTCCTTGTTCTTGCCGACCTCGGGCCGCAAGTTCGGATTGGGCACGAAGCAGAAAGTCGAATCCGCGCCCGGTCCCGGCGTGCCTGACGGACAGCGGAAGAAGGAGTCGTTGATCGTGGCACCCGAATGCGGCCCGCTGACCAGCGTCTCCGTGATCGATGGAGCGCGATAGCCTTCGGCATAGCTGACATACGGCGTCACGACCGCGGTAGGAACAAGCGCAACCGTGATCTTCGGCGACAGGCGATCGCCACCGGACGACGAGGAAGTCGAGGAAAGCTGATAATTATCGTACCGGAGCGCGCCGATCACCTCGAGCATCGAGGTATAGTTCGCCTTCCACTGCACGAAGCCGCCGGAGACCGTGCGCTGACCGCCGGGCGTCGTGACCTCCGACGTGCCGGTGGTGTCGCGCGACGACACCTTGTCCTGGAACGCATCCAGTCCGTAGGTCAACGCGTGACGCCAGCTTCCGGTCTCGAACCGCGACGTGTTGTGCACGTCGACGCCAAGCGTATCGAGCAGATAGCCGCGATTGCTGCCGATACAGCCGGACACGGCATTGCCGGGCACGCCGCCGCAATAGACCGACGGCGTTATGCTCGTATGCGCGGTCTTGACCTGATCGTTCTCGGTGCGATTCCAGTACACCTTCGCGTCCCAATCGACCCACGGGTTGTCTGGCTGTGAATATTTCCAGCCGAGCGTCGTGGTGTAGTTCTTGACATTGGATGCGTAGATCGACGTGCCACCGAGATTGTTGGTGCCGCTCGCATTGGTCGAATTGGGATCACCGGCGCGCCGTGGCGGCTGGCCCACGCGGTAGATGTCTTCCTGGAAGATCGTGCCGAGCTGGACCTCGTGCCCATCCGCAGGCCGCACCGTCAGCTTGGCGATGCCGCTCGTGAGGCGATTGCCGGTATTGGCGACCTCGAAGCCCGTGCCATCCTTGTAGTTCTCCTGCGTGGAGTAGGTGCCGCCTGCGAACACGTCGACGTCAGGGTTGACGCGGACGCCGCCGAAGGCCGAGCCGAGCGCACGCCCGTAATTGCTGCCAAGAATGGTCTTGACGTCCACGCCCCATCGCTCTCCGGCGCGCACGACATCCTCGATGTCCTTGGTACGGAACGACGCCACACCTCCGATCGCACCGGAGCCGTAGATATTGGCGGTGGGGCCACGGACGATGTCGATGCCGCCGATCAGCTCGGGATTGAGGAAGAACGAGCCGTTCGCGAAATGACCGGTCCGCTGATAGTTCTGCCGCGCGCCGTCGACAACGACAGCGACACGGCCGAAATCCTGCAAGCCGCGGATGTTGATCGAGGTCGACGGCTCGTCGCCGCGATTCTGAACCCACACGCCCGGCACGTTGTAGATGAGATCGCCGACAGTACTGGCCTGCCGCGCCTCGATCTGCGCCGACGTCACGACGCTGACCGGCGCGAGCGCATCGACGGCACGCTCCTCGGTCTTTGAGGCCGCGGCCGTGATGGTGTCGAGCGCTTGAACGGGTGCAGCGCCGCCAGCCTGGGCGCGGGCGTTCATGACATCAGGCGCCGCCTGCTGCGCGACCGGCGGCTTGGCCTGCTTGCGCTTGGCCTGTTTCGGCCGCTCCGGCGACACGCTCTCAGCTCGCGGCTGAGCCGTCTGCGCAAGGCCGCTCTCCGTCACCAATGCCGCAATTGAAACCACCGACGCGCCCAAAATAAGGGCGCGCGAATACCTAGCCCCGTCAGCCATATCAGCCCCAGCCTGCACTTTACTTTCTTGGAGTCGTTTGGCTGGCGTGCGTTCGCAAGGCGAACGACTGGCTGGCTGATGTTCTCGAGACGCGGACAAGCTGTCCGCTGCCATAATTGGTTACGTGGCAACACTTCGACGGTCAATGACATCAGGTTGCAGTTTATATCGATTGTAAATCGTCGCCGTTGGAAAGCGCTTCGCGCCGCTTATACAAGCAAGACGCATCTGAAATTTCGAAAGCGCATCACACCTAACATGTCAGCAACGTCCGGAGACGGCGGCGGCGATGCGGCGGGGCCGACACAAAGCCCTTCCGCAACAACGAGAATCCTCACCATGCGAGGGAGCCGGATCGACAGCCGCGAGCTGTTTGCGGCCGAGCGCGAGATCATCATCGCGCATGGCGAGGACAATTATCGCCTGCGTTTGACCTCGCAGAACAAGCTGATCCTGACGAAGTAATCTGCAATGGCATTTTGTCGCACCCTCAGGTGTCTCCTGCTCTCCGGCACAATCGCGCTCGGGTCCAGCGCGCACGCCGCCGCCATCACCGTGCATGACGCGCGCAACCGCGATGTCGCTGTCGCCGACTTTGCACGGACGGTCTCGATCGGCGGGGCCATCACCGAGATTCTCTATGCGCTCGGGCTGGAGAGCCGGCTGGTCGGCGTCGACACCACGAGCCTTTATCCGGCAGCTGCGCTGCGCGACAAACCCAATGTCGGCTACATGCGCCAGATTTCGGCCGAGGGCGTGCTCGGCCTCAACCCCACACTGATCCTGGCGATCCAGGGGTCGGGCCCGCGCGAAACGATGGAGCTGCTGGAGACGGCGAAGGTGCCGCTGGTGCTGGTGCCGGAGACCTTCTCCGAAAACGGACTGATCGATAAAATAAAAATGGTCGGCCATGCCATGGGCGTCGACGCGCGCGCCGAATGCTTGAGCGCCGCGGTCGGCGCCGATCTCGCGCAGCTGCGCGCACTGCGTGCCAAGGTGACGAAGCCGGTTCGCGTGATGTTCGTGATGTCGCTCCAGAACGGACGCGCCATGGTCGCCGGTCACAAGACCGCTGCCGACGAGATCATCCAGCTCGCGGGCGCCGCCAACGCCGTTGACGACTACGACGGCTACAAGATCATCGGCGACGAAGCGATCGTAGCGGCGAAACCCGATGTCGTGCTGTCGATCGAGCGGGGCAAGGACTCACTCCAGGCCGACGCGATCTATGCCCATCCCGGCTTTGCGTTGACGCCGGTCGCGGCCAACAAGAGTTTCATCACGATGGACGGGCTCTATCTGCTCGGCTTCGGGCCGCGCACCGCGGCGGCGGCGCGTGATCTCTCCGTCAAGCTCTATCCGGCATTGTCCGACCAGGGTGGCGCGTTCGCCTCCGCCTTGTCGGCGGCGAATTGCCGGCAATGACTCTCGCGATCGGAACCGGAGTGCGTAGCACTGGGCAACGCGCCGGCAACGGACGGAGGTTCGCGTCGATTGCGCTTCCCCTGCTCCTCGCGGCGCTCGCAGTTATCGCAACCGTTGCGCTGACCGTCGGCGCGGCCGGCATTCCCCTGTCGCGGCTGCCTGCCGCGCTCGGCCTTGCCGGCAACGCCGCCGCCGATGCCATGACCGCCCGCGACCAGCTCGTGCTGTGGTCGATCCGCATCCCCCGGATCGCGGCGACCGCGATGGTCGGCGGCCTGCTCGCCGCGGCCGGCGCGATCATGCAGGGGCTGTTTCGCAATCCTCTCGCGGATCCTGCGCTGGTCGGCGTCTCCAGCGGTGGCGCGCTCGCGGCCGCGAGTGCCATCGTCTTCACCGATTCGCGCTTCGGCGAGACGCTGCATTTCCTCCAGACCGAGCTGCTGCCGCTTGCTGCTTTCGCGGGATCGCTGGTCACGACCGCGACCCTCTACGGCATCTCCAGCCGCTCGGGGCGGACCTCGATCGCGATCTTCCTGCTCGCCGGCGTCGCCATCACCGCGATCACCAATGCCGGCATCGGTCTGCTGGTGTTCGTCGCCGACGACCGCCAGCTCCGCGACATCACGTTCTGGCTGCTGGGCTCGATGAGCGGCGCCACCTGGACCAAGGCAGCCGTGCTCGCGCCCATCCTGGTCGTCGGGCTCGCGGCCTGCACCTACATCGCGCGCGGTCTCGATCTCCTGGTGCTTGGCGAGGCCGACGCCTTTCACGGCGGGGTCGATGTCGAGCGCCTGAAGCGGATCTCGATCGTCATGGTCTCCGCCATGACTGGCGTTGCGGTGTCGATCAGCGGCGTCATCGGCTTTGTCGGCATCGTCGTGCCGCATCTCTTGCGTCTCGTCATCGGCCCCGCGCACCGCCTGCTGCTGCCGGCTTCGGTGCTGCTCGGCGCGATCCTGATGGTCGGCGCCGACACGCTGGCGCGCACCATCGTGGCGCCGGCGGAGATGCCGATCGGCATTTTGACCGCCGCGGTCGGCGCCCCGGTGTTCCTGGGGATTCTGTTGCGGCAGCGGGGGCTCGCCTCGCTATGAGCGCCGTCATCGAAGCACGTGCTTTAGGCAAGCGCGCCGGCCGCGCGAGGCTGCTCGATGGCGTCGGCCTGAGCGTGGGGGCCGCCGAGATGATCGCCATCATCGGCCCGAACGGCGCCGGCAAGTCGACGCTGCTGCGGCTGCTCTCCGGCGACCTCCGCCCGAGCGAAGGCGAGGTGCGACTGAAGCAGCGCAATCTCCGCAGCTATACGCCGCGCGAACTCGCCGCGCGCCGCACGATGTTGTCCCAGCATATCAACGTCACCTTCCCCTTCACGGTCGAAGAGATCGTGCTGATGGGCGCGGGCGACCGCAGCTTGCGCGATCCCGGTCCACTCCTCGATGCCGCACTGGACGAGGTTGGCCTTACGCAATTTCGTGAACGGCAATTGCCGACGCTGTCAGGCGGCGAGCAGCAGCGTGCCCATTTCGCCCGCGTGCTGGTGCAGCTTGCCTGCGGCGAGGCCGAGCACGGACCGGGCCTTCTGCTGCTGGACGAGCCGACCTCGAGCCTCGACCTGCGTCACCAGATCGACCTCGTCGAAGCCGCGCGCCGCCGTGCGGCGGCTGGCACCGCCGTCGTCGCGATCCTGCACGACCTCAACCTGGCGATCCGATTTGCCGATCGGCTGGTCGTGCTGAACCGCGGCCGGCTCGTCGCCGACGGCCCGCGCGCCGAAATCGTCACACGCAAGACCATCCGCGACATCTTCGAGATCGACGCCGTCGTCCATCAGGCTGACGACGGCGTACCTTACGTGTTGCCGCAATCGATGCGCGCGGCGCCGCCTTTGCCGGACATTTAGCCCGCCGGCACGATCACCATGCTCTTGTCCTTCGGCCAGCGAATGCGCCAGGCGAAATTGATGTCCTTGACCTCACCGGGCTTGGCGTCGAACGACCATTCGAGCACGCCGCGGCGGTCGCGAATGTTGCTCGCGGTCGGCGGCGTGGTCGCAGGCAGCATCTCGACGAGGATGTCCTCGTTCTCGCTGACCGGCAACTGATCCTCGATCGCGACCTTGATCGGGAAGTCGTGACCATTGCGGATCGTCGTCTTGAACGATCGCTCGTCGGTCTTCGACGTCGTGACCAGGAGACCGGCCGAACCTTCGTTGCGCTTGAGCACCGCGCGCTCGATCCTGACCTTGTCGTCGGCGCCGAAGCCGAGCCGCACGACATCGTCCTTGGCCGAAGCCGAGAGCTTGCCGCGGCCGACGAAGGTCCCATCGCGATAGATTGCGACCTTACCCGGCAACAGATTCGTGTCGTCCACCTGCTTGAAGCTGGCCTCGAGGAAGGCGGTGGGGTCCATCACCGGTGCCGCACGCACCATGAGATCGGCGGGCACGGTCATCGAAGCGATGCGCAGGCTCTTGGCGCCCTCGGCGGCGCCGAGGCTGACGCGGCCGGGAATTTTGTAGGTAGCCTGGAAGTCACCGATTTCGGCGACCGCCTGCTGTTCCTCGGCGCGCTCGCGGATATCGTCGGCTGCCTTGGCCGCGGACGTTTCCATCTTTCGCTGCTGCATTGGCGCCGCCGCAGGCATTGCCGAATCCGAAAGCGAACCCAGCGCCCGCGGCCTCGGCACTTGCGGATATTGTGCAACGAGCGAGTTCAGCTCCGGCGCGCTGCCGCCGCGGCCGATGCGGACCGTGGAGACGCCGAGCGTGACGTTGGACCAGTCCTCGCCGGTTGATTGCGTGACTTCGGCACGGCGGACAAGCTCGAGCTGCGGTTTGCGATCCTTCGCGCCGGTGTCGAGGCGGGCATCGTAGAGCGGCAGCCAGCGCGCATTGCGCACATTGTAGGTGACCCTCAACGTCGCCTTGGTTGCTGCCGGCGCGGCGATGTCCATGCGGACTTCGAGCTTGCTCGGCGGCTTGGCCTTGCGCTCGACTTCGAGCTGAGCGATCTGCCGATCGATCTCGCGCATCTTGCGCGTGGCGTCGCGAACAGCGGTATCGGCGCTCGCAATTTCCTCGCCGACGGTGGCAAAGGCCGTGCGCCATTCGGCAATCGGCCGCGCCTCGCCCTTGTCGCCGATCCCCGCGGGCGACGCTTCCGCAAAATGCTCCGCGAATTTGCGCCGCGCATTGGCCGAGTCGATCGCGCCTTGCAGGTCGGCGCGCTGGTCGTTCAGTGCTTCGATGCGCTTGTCCAGCTCCGGCAAATTGACCGGCGCCGCACGCGGCGTTCGCGCATCGATCGTGCCGATGGTGAGCTTCGCTCCCCCCTCACCCTCCACCCGGATCGAGGAGGTGTCGAGACCAAGCGGGAAGTCCTTGGCAATGAGCGTCGAGTCGCCAGACGGCAGGTCCACCGCGATGATTCGGGTGACGGTCGCGCCATCGGGGTAAATGGTGACGGTATCGATGGCCGATGTGGCGTCCAATTCGGCGGCCCATGACGACGACGCGAATGCTGTGGTCACCAGAACCAGGCTCGTCGTTACCAAACATCTTGCGGTGATGCGCATCAAGTCCCTCCTCCAAGTCATCGCCGCCGCCAGCCGGACGCGCGATCCAATGCCTCGCCAACATGGTTGGACGCGGCAGGGAAGGAACTGGTTCGATTGGGGTTTCCGTGGGGCGCCGCCGCGGCGGCACCATGGCCGCGGAACGTGTCGTCAGCCCGCGACGGAGCCCTTAATCCTGAGCGGACGAACCCTGCCCGAAGACGCGGCGGAGCAGATCGGTGACGTTCTTGGCGCCCGCCTTCCTCAGAATGCCGGCGCGATAGCCCTCGACCGTGCGTGCGCTCAGATGCATGCGCCGGGCGATCTCCTTGTTGGTCAGGCCGGCGGCGAGATGCTCGAGCACGTCACCTTCGCGCGCGGTCAGGGGTTCGCAGCCGGGCAGCCAGCGCTGCCGGCTGGAGCCGGGCTGTGCGAACTCGTCGATGGCGGCATCGATCCGGTCGACGATGTCGCAGGTGCGGAACGGCTTCTCTATGAAGTCGGCCGCGCCGCTCCTGATGGCATCGACCGCCATGGCGATGCTGCCGTTTGTCGCGGTCACCAGCACCGGCGCCATGCAGTTTTCCTCGCGCAGGCGCTTGAGCACGTCGAGACCGGAGCGATCGGGCGGCATCTCCAGCAGCACACAGGCCGGCATCCGCGCCTTGGCCTCCGAGAGCAGAGACGCGCCGTCGGCGAAGCAGATCACGTGGTATGCGCTCTGTTGGAGCGCGGTGGACAATTGTTCGCGGGAGGCGGCATCGGTGTCGATGACGAATACCTCACCCTTGGAAAGCATGTTCCCCGGCATAATTCCGATCCAGCAATGTCTTTGGTCAAATGGTCCGAGACGGCAGCGGGGCCTCGTCGCGCCGCGCCGTCATATGCACGGCATTCACGCCCGTGCTTCGGTTTCACTTATGTATGTTCCACCCGGTTCCCGGATTTGACGGATCGGGACATAAACTTTACATTTCGGGACATCTGCGGGAATGGCTGGCAGGAACGGTTCGCATGACCGACCTCATTCGCAGCGCGGGCTTGAGCTACTACCCGGAGGTCGCGCGGTCGGTCGGGCTCGACCCCAAACAGATGATGCGCAAGGTGAGGCTGCCGCTGGCCTGCCTCGACAAGCCCGATACGCCCATTGCCGTCACCGGTCTGCGGCGTCTGCTCGAAATGTCGGCCGAGGCGTCCGGAGCCGAAGATTTCGGCTTGCGGCTTGCCGAGCGCGGCGGGCTGACCAATTTCGGCGCGGTCGGCTTGATCGTGCGCGAACAGGCGACCGTTGGTGAAGCTATCGAAGCCTTCTCGCGCTTCATCCCGATCCATCACGACGGCATGAAGCTGGACGTCACCCACGACAAGCAGACCGTGACCGTCACGCTGCACCTGCGCGGCCGACAGCCGACCGCGCCGCGCCAGTCGATCGACATGGCGCTCGGCAGCGTCCATCGCATCATCCAGTCGCTGTTCGGCAGCGATTGGCGGCCGCAGGAAGTTCACCTGCATTATCCACCGCCGCTCGACCGCAAGCGCTACCGCGAGTTCTACGGCTGCCGTGTGACCTTCAATGCGGAGGACGATTCGATCCTGTTGTCGGCACACGACATGGAGCGCCGGATCCCGAGCGCGCATCCGCTGATTGCGAGCTATCTGCGCAAGCGGATCGAGGCGATCGAGACGCGGCCGGCAAGCTGGGAGGAGAAGGTCGACGAGGTCGTGCGTCTCCTGCTCGCCGGCGGCGACTGCACGGTCGAGCGCGTCGCCGAGCACCTCGCCTGCACCCGCCGCACCATCCACCGGCATCTCGCCGAAGCCGGCACCAGCTTCTCGGCCATTCACGACGCGCAGCGCGCCGATCTCGTGGTCCAGCTGATCGACGACCCCGGCCGGCCGCTGGCCGACATCGCCGTGCAGCTCGGCTTCTCCGCACAGAGCGCCATGGCCCGCTGGTTTCGCGGCCGCTTCGGCTGCACCATCACGGCATGGCGCAAAGGCGTCCGGCCATTGGAATCACCGACCGCGGCGACCGCGGCTTGAATTCAGCGGGCCGGGACGGGCACGCCCATGATGGCGAGGGCGCGGCGACGACTGCCGGCGAGCAGCGGACCGAACGCGATGGCAAAGCCGAGGAACGCAACGATCCAGCCGCAGGCGGCAAGGTGCAGCAACGTATCGCCGTGCGCAGGCCAAACCACCGCCGCGACCCGCGCCAGCGCCGCGACGATGATCGCGGCATAGATGGCTTGTGTCGCCGGCGACGCCGTCAGCGCCTGTCCGGTATGGCCGAGACTCGCACGGGTCATCACCGAGAGCGTCATGGTTCCGGCCGCGCCCGCCATCCAGGCGTGGATGCCCGCGCTCGGCGGCAACGCGCCGAAGACGGCAAGAGCATGCAGGAGGAAACCGAGCGGCACGAAGACATAGCCGACATGGAGAATCAGGAGCAGCTTCTCGCGGAAGGTGCGATCACCGGCCCAACGTGCGAGCCGCACCAGATGGAGCCCGCCGACGAGCGCCATCGCCGCCCCGGTGATCGTGCTCAACGGCGCGACGATCCACGCGAGGAGCGCCAGCGCGCTGCACCCGATCACCACACCGTCAAAACGCCCGAACGGCACCGGAAGGCGGCCAGGGTTGAACTTGGCCAGCCAGTTGCGGGTGAAGCTCGGGATGATGCGGCCGCCGATCAGCGAGATCATCACAACGACCACGCCGATGCCGAGGCGGATGCTGACATCGGCCCCACCCGCATAATGCGCTTCGAGGTGGAAGGCGACATTGCCGGCGAGCAGCACGAGCACCAGCACCACCACAGGAAGGTTGCGCCAGTTGCCGCCGGCGATGATCTCGCGCGTTGCAGCGGCGACGACCAGCGTCAGGAAGGCGGCATCGACGGCAAGCGCAAACAGCCAGCCGATGTCGGCAGACAGCGTCACCGCGACCCGGCCAGCGATCCAGACCGCCAGCAGCGCGCCCAGAGACGTCCCCTGGATCGGCAGCCGCCCGGTCCAGTTCGGGATCGCCGTGAACAGGAATCCCGTAATCACCGCCGGCAGGAAGCCGTAGAGCATCTCATGGACGTGCCAGTCGCGCGGCGCAAAAGCCGACGTCACCGACAATTCGCCGTAGAACATCGGCAGCCATGCCAGGATCGAAAGCCCTGCTTGGATGGCGGCAAGCAGGAAAAACGGCCGAAAGCTGTTCGCAAACAGCGGCCAGCCCTCAAAGTTGCGGGATCGGGCGCCAGCCATGGGTCAACTCCAGTCGATTCAAATCGTCGCCTGGAAAAATACTGCCGTCCGGCTGGCTCGTTTTTGAGCTATCGCAAACACCCTGACGATTGCAGGTGTCATCACACTTCCAGCGCCAAGGAGGCGGAATGGCCAAGGTCGACACATCGCTGGTTGCGCATTTGCCGCTGTTTGGGGGTGTCAAACCGGAGGACCTCGAGGAGATCCTGCGCGGGGCCCGCTCAGTGCGCTATCCCAAGAACAGCGCCATTTTCGAGCAGGGCGCGGACGCGCAATCGTTCTTCCTGCTGCTGCACGGCCATGTTCGCGCGGCCAAGACCACACCGACCGGCGAGCAGATCGTGGTGCGCTATGTCGCGCCGGGCGAAACGTTCGGTCTCGCGATGGCGATCGGAGCCGCGCGCTATCCGGCCACGGCGATCGCGGTCGACGACAGCGTCGCGCTGATCTGGCCGACTTCCGCATGGCCGCGACTGGTCGAGCGACGCTGCGCACGAGAAAGCGCGAATCCTTTGCGACTGCGATGCGGTCGCCGTCCAGTCTCACGACGCCGTCGGAAATCAGCGGCTTCAGACGCGATGCCGATTTCAGCATTGCCCCGGCCTCTGCGCCATGACGCGCGCAGATGTCGCCGAGATCGGCGCTGAACTCGCACATGATGCGTTCGATGATGTCGGCGCGCAGCCGGTCGTCGTCGGTGAGCCCATAGCCTTTCGCGGTGGCCAAATGGCCCGCGGCGATGCTCTGCGCATAGGCGCCGATCTGCACCTCGTTCTGGACATAGCCCTGCGGCAAATGTCCGATCGCGCTCGCGCCGAAGCCGAGCAGGACTTCGCCCTTGTCGGTCGTGTAGCCCTGAAAATTGCGCCGCAGCGTGCGTTGCTCGAAGGCCACAGCCATGGAATCGTCCGGCCGCGCGAAATGATCGAGCCCGATCTGCACATAACCGGCCTCCTTCAACGCATTGGCGATCGCGCAGGCCTGGTCGTGGCGCGCAAGGCCGTCGGGCAGCACGGCCTCGTTGATCATGCGCTGGTGCTTCTTGAAAGCAGGCACATGCGCGTAGCCGAACACCGAGAAGCGGTCGGGCCCAAGCTCGAGCGAACGTCGCACGGTATCCAGGCACGAGGCAACGGTCTGGTGCGGCAGTCCGTAGATCAGATCGAAGTTGATCCCATTGATGCCGGCGCGCTGGAGCCTGTCGACGACGGAAGCCGTCTGTTCAAAACTCTGCACACGGTTGATCGCGCGCTGCACGACGGGGTCGAAGCTCTGCACGCCCAGGCTCGCGCGATTGACGCCGGACAGCCGCATGGCCTCGACCATGTCGGCCGTCAGCGTGCGAGGATCGATCTCGACCGCAATCTCGGCCGACGGCAGCACGAAGAACGATTGGCGCATCGCCGCCATCAACTCGGCAAAAGCCTCCGGCGCCATGATCGTCGGGGTGCCGCCACCGAAATGGATGTGCTCGACCTTGATGCGCCGGCCGATCGTCTCGGACACCTGCGCGATCTCACTGCGCAGCGTACGCAGATAGGCCGTGATGAGGCCGTCTCTACGAACGATCTGGGTATGGCAACCGCAATACCAGCACATCTCGCGGCAGAACGGCACGTGCAGATAAAGCGACGCGCTGGCCGCCGCCGGGAGCTCCGCCAGCCAGCGGGCGTAGGCGCCCTCGCCGATCGCCGGCGAGAAATGCGGTGCGGTCGGGTAGCTCGTGTAGCGCGGCAGTCGTTCCTCGCCGTAGCTCGCCGCAAGATCGGCCCTCATATCTTACCCATTCGTCAATCAATGCTGCGCAGCGGGGCGGCGCATCCCGATGGCACGAAATTACCCGTTTACGGGTGCGCTACCTTGCGCTCGCTCAAAGTCCGCGCACGGGATCGGCGCCATGGTGACATTTGATTATTGCCCTCTGGAGACAGGTTATGGCGTCGTTCGCGCTCGATCTCGTTCTGTGGCTCACCGGCGTTCGCGGCCATATCCCGCGCTTCGACGATTTTCGTCCCCTCCCAACGACGCCCACCGTTGGCGCCAGCCACCTGGTACGCGTAATGGTCATCACGGCCGCCGTTCTCGCCGCGCTGTCACTCGCGGTCTGGGGCACGGTCTGGATTGCGATCCAGTTGCTCTAGTCGACAACAATCCATTCGCAACAAACGCAACTGAACATGCGAACGATTTGCGGCCGACGCGGCTGACGTCGCGCGCCATCGCGTCTTTGGTATTGCCGATGCGATCTTCGACAAACTCCTAAGGATTTTACCGGAGGCGAATACGGCAAAAGCTTGTCGCAGCGCAAACACGCTTGCCGCGATCGGCGCACACTGCATTCCGTCATCAAGACCATTTCAGATGAAGGATGCTTCCGATGTTCACCCGCCGAGCCGCATTGATCAGCGCCGCCGCCACCGCCCTGATGCTGGCGACACCCGCCTTGGCTGCCGACGATCTCAAACTGCCGCGCCAGAAGGTCGAGCTGGTCGCTCCTCCGTTCGTGCACGCGCATGAGCAAGCGACCAAGCAGGGCCCCAGGATCGTGGAGTTCACGCTCACGATCGAGGAGAAGAAGGTCGTCATCGACGAGAAGGGCACCACTTTCCAGGCGATGACCTTCAACGGCTCGATGCCGGGTCCGATGATGGTCGTGCATGAGGGCGACTACGTCGAAACGACACTGGTCAATCCCGCAACCAATTCCATGCCGCACAACATCGACTTCCATTCCGCGACCGGCGCGCTCGGCGGCGGCGCGCTCACGCTGGTCAATCCAGGCGAGCAGGTTGTCTTGCGCTGGAAGGCAACCAAGACCGGCGTGTTCGTCTACCATTGCGCACCGGGCGGCCCGATGATCCCCTGGCACGTCGTCTCCGGCATGAACGGCGCCGTGATGGTGCTGCCGCGCGACGGCCTCAACGACGGCAAGGGCCACGCACTGAAATACGACAAGGTCTATTATGTCGGCGAGCAGGACATGTACGTGCCGCGCGACGACAAGGGCAATTTCAAGTCCTATGAATCGCCGGGCGAAGCCTTCACCGACACCGAAGAGGTGATGAAGAAGCTGATCCCCTCCCATGTGGTGTTCAACGGCAAGGTCGGCGCGCTCACCGGCAAGAATGCGCTCACCGCCAATGTCGGCGAGAACGTGCTGATCGTGCATTCGCAGGCCAATCGCGACAGCCGTCCGCATCTGATCGGCGGCCATGGCGATTATGTCTGGGAGACCGGCAAGTTCTCCAACGCGCCGGAGACCGGGCTCGAGACCTGGTTCATCCGCGGCGGCTCGGCGGGAGCTGCGATGTACAAGTTCATGCAGCCCGGCATTTACGCCTATGTCACGCACAATCTGATCGAGGCCGCCGACCTCGGCGCCACCGCGCACTTCAAGGTCGAAGGCAAGTGGAACGACGATCTGATGACGCAGGTGAAGGCCCCTGCCGATATCCCGGCCCCCAACACCAATTAGACGCGACGAGGGGCCGGTGATGACCGGCCCCTTCTTCCCTGGGGGGATGACCATGCTGATCGCATTCAAGCTGAAGCTGCTGCTCGCCTGCGCCGCCGGGCTCGCGGGGCCGATCGCGGTAGCGCCGCTGGTGTCGGACATCCGGACCCACGGCGCCGCGGCGGAGCCCGCCATCGTCAGGGTCGCGCCAGGCAGCCTGTCCTATCGCGAGGCCGGCGATTTCACGCGTGCCGGGCAGCAAGCGGAAGCGCCGCTGCGCACGATGCGCTTCGAGAGGCCGCTGCACATCATGCGGCATCAGGTCTCGTCCTCCGACTATCAGATTTGCGTGCAGGAGGGTGCTTGTCGCGCGCTTGATCGCGGCGTGGCAATCGCCTCCGATCGACCCGCGGTGCAGGTGAGCTGGCACGATGCCGAGGCTTATGCGGGTTGGCTCTCGCGCAAGACCGGTCACAGTTACCGCCTGCCGAGCGACGCAGAATGGGCCTTTGCGGCCGGCTCCAGATTCAGGGATGACGGTCTTCCGGTGGACGCAGCAGATCCATCGAAGCGCTGGATCGGTCGCTACGAGCGTGAATCCGAACGCGACCTGTTCGACACGACGGCCTATTCGTTCGGCAAGTTCGGTTCGAACGAGCACGGCATCGAGGATCTCGCCGGCAATGTCTGGGAGTGGACCTCGACCTGCTTCGTGCGCTCGCGGACCGACGCGGCCGGCAATGCCGGCCGTCCCACCGCGAATTGCGGCGTGCGTATCGCCGAGGGTGCGCACCGCGCCTATGTCACCGATTTCATCCGCGACGCCCGCGCCGGCGGCTGTGCGCAAGGCGTCCCGCCTGCCAATCTCGGCTTCCGCCTGGTGCGAGAGGAAACGTCCTGGGTCGCAAGCGTATCGGCGCGGTGGGGTCGGGCATGGTCGGTTAAGTCATGATGCGATTGAGGAGGCAATGTGCGCGCTGCCTCCTCAATGTCGTCCTGGCGAAAGCCAGGACCCATAACCACTAAGCAAAGTTTGGTGAAGACTCGCGTTGACAGCCCTTGGGACTATCGCCGACCGCGATCGATAGACCTCGCGGTATGGGTCCTGGCCTTCGCCAGGACGACACCGAAGATGTGGTCACGGCGGCGCCAAGCTGAAACGAAAATGGCCGGAGCGAAGCCCCGGCCATTTTCGCGGTATTTGCAACCGCCTTACGTGTTCTTCAGCGCGACGCGGAATTCGGCTTCGGTCTTGGCCTTGACCTCGTCGAGCGAGACGCCGTCGGCGAGCTCGATCAGGGCCATGCCGCCGCTGCC